>CAMBWI010000042.1 GCA_945871445.1 Singulisphaera sp. GP187
TGCAAGCCGAGCAAGTCTGCGCAGCTCGGCGCAGCATGTTTGAGCCCGGGGGCGAATCAGTCCGCTGCCAAAATCTGCACGAACCACTTTTGAGCCCATCCATGCGTCCCGCGGCGCTCACATAAAACATTCCGTATGTGTTTGAGCCCGTGGTCAAATCAGTTCGCAGCACAACGCCGTATCGAAGTCACCCAGTTCTCAAAACTCACAAGACTTTGGCGTTCGTGCAAATGGAATCACATCGCGGATATTTGCCATGCCCGTTGCATACACAATCGCTCGTTCGAATCCAAGCCCGAAGCCCGCATGCGGCACAGTGCCATATCGCCGCAAATCTCGATACCACCAATATGCATTGCGATCGAGTTTCATTTCATCGATGCGTTTGTCGAGCATGTCGAGTCGTTCTTCGCGTTGACTGCCTCCGACGATTTCACCAATGCCCGGCGCAAGAATGTCCATTGCTGCGACAGTCTTGCCATCATCATTCATACGCATATAAAATGCTTTGATGTCTTTGGGATAATTCATCAAGATCACTGGCCGCCCAACAAGTTGTTCAGTCAGATATCGCTCGTGTTCGCTTTGTAAGTCAGTCCCCCAAGAAACTGGATATTCAAATTTGTGTCCTTTAGAAATCGCAGCTTCGAGATGCCGAATGCCATCGGTGTAATTCATCCTCTCGAATGGCGCTTCAACCAATTTCTCTAATCGCGTGATGCACTCTTTATCAATACGCTCGGCGAAAAACTTCAGGTCGTCACCGCGTTCGTTCAGCAATGCTCTGAACATAAATTTCAGCAGATCTTCGGCTAATTGCGCATCTTCCACCAGACTTGCGAATGCAATTTCGGGTTCGATCATCCAGAACTCGGACAAGTGCCGACTTGTGTTGGAATTTTCCGCACGAAAAGTTGGACCAAATGTATAGACCTTACTGAGCGCTGCGCACCAGGTCTCGACATTCAATTGCCCAGACACAGTCAGATGCGCTTCGCGTCCAAAAAAGTCTTGTGAAAAATCCACCTTGCCTTCTGGAGTTTTTGGAATATTCGCAAGATCAAGAGTCGACACACGAAACATCTGCCCCGCACCTTCACAGTCGTTTCCAGTAATGATCGGCGTGTGGATCCAACAGAATCCACGCTCATGAAAAAATCGATGCACTGCCATCGCAAGGCAATGACGAACGCGACCAATCGCGCCGAAGGTGTTTGTGCGCGGGCGCAAATGCGCAACCTCGCGCAAGTATTCAAACGAGTGCGGCTTGGGCTGAATCGGATACGAGTCTGGATCTTCAACCCAACCGACCACTTCAACTTTGCTCGCTTGCAATTCGACTGATTGACCTTTGCCTTGGCTGGCGACAACTTCGCCTTCAGCAATCACTGCGCAACTTGCAGTCAATCGCTGAATCTCGCTCGCATAGTTTTCGACCGTATTCGCAACGACAACTTGCGTCGAATCGAAACAAGATCCATCACTCAACTGAATGAAAGAGATTCCAGCTTTGGAATCTCGCCGAGTGCGAACCCAGCCCTTCAGTCGGACACTCTTGCCGATGTACGAAGCGGAATCACGGAAAAGTTGGGCAACGGTGACATCGATCATTCTTCAAAGGTAGTGGGGGATCGCCTCCAGTGGATTCCCGCCAAATTGGCAGATTTAGCCCAAATCTGCTTTGGCAGAATTTTGCAGGGGGAAGCGTGGCACCTCACCAATGACCATATATGGCACGCAGTTTGCTCTATATCACCCGATGATTCTTGGACTTCGACGAAACGCAGATTCACAACCAGGCGCCCTTGCTTCTGGTGGTGGTCGCTCTCAAAGACTGAATCTACTGCTCGCGTACGGCGGTTGGCGCGAAGATTCGTTTGCTGATCAATTACCGCCGCTCCTTCAGCCGCTGGGAGTTCATTGCATCCGAAGCAGAACCGCTCGCGAGGCTCGTGACATCATCGTTCAATTTCCAGTCCACATTGCAGTTATCGACCTCTCAACACCCGCCGATGATTCTGCAATCGCAAAAGAACAGGGCGAATCACTCGGTTCGCGGGTTCTGCATCTCCTGCGGGCGATGAATCCCGTGCCACCGATGGTTGTTGTTCGTCCTCCGCAAGTTTCAGCTCGAGAATCTGCTCGAGGTTTGAACGAAGCGCTGCGCGAAGGGGCGTTCTCAGTTTTGGAGCGTCCAGTTGCGATCGAATCCATGTTGGAGACTCTGCGTCGAGTCATTCAGCGGCACTACGCGGGCCATTGGCCAATGAATCAATCCAATTTTCAATCTTAAGTTCAGTTTTATCCAGTCCAGTTCATCAGGTTTTTCGACCTCAGTTTTAAAGAAAGGCAATGCAAACATGAAAGTTCGACCACTCGGAGACAAAGTAATTGTCAAGCGCGACGAGGCTCAGTCCAAAACAGAATCCGGAATCTTCATTCCAGAAGCTGCGAAAGACAAGCCAAAGCAAGGCAAGATCGTGGCACTCGGTTCGGGAATTCTGAACAAGGACACGGGGAAGTACATGCCATTCACAGTCAAAAAAGGCGACACTGTTCTCTTCACGACATATTCGGGCACTGAAATCAAGATCGATGACGAGACCTTCATCATCATGACCGAGGAAGACATTCTCGGCATCATCGACTGATTCTTTTTCTATTCAATCACATTCGTTCACATTCAATCACATTCATATACATACGGAGTAAAAAATGACAGCAAAACAAATTAGTTATGACAACGATGCGCGCGAGCGCATTCTTCGCGGCGTGCAGAAACTCGCCAAGGCAGTCAAGGTCACCCTCGGCCCATCTGGTCGCGTTGTGATTCTTGAAAAATCTTTCGGCGCGCCAACGGTCACCAAAGACGGCGTGACTGTTGCGAAGGAAGTTGAGTTGGAAGATCCATACGAAAATATGGGCGCTCAAATGGTGAAAGAAGTCGCAAGCAAGTCCAGCAAGGACGCAGGCGACGGAACCACGACAGCAACTATTTATGCCGAAGCGATTTTCGCTGAAGGCTTGAAGAACATCACCGCTGGTGCGAACCCGAACATGGTTCGACGCGGTATTGATGCGGCAGTTCGAGAAGTTGTCGAAGAACTCAAGCGTCTTTCGAAGCCAGTGAAAAACTCGAAAGAGATTTCGCAGGTCGGAACATGCTCAGCAAATCACGACACACAAATCGGCGCAATCATTGCGGAAGCGATGGACAAGGTCGGCAAAGATGGCGTCATCACTGTCGAAGAAGGCAAGAGCCTGGAAACTGAAGTGGAATTACTCGAAGGCATGCAGTTCGACAAAGGCTATTTGAGCCCACATTTCGTGACAAATCCAGCTGCAATGGAATGCATTCTCGAGGACGCAGTTGTTCTCATTCATGAGAAAAAGATTTCATCCGCAAAAGATCTCTTGCCGATCCTTGGCAAGGTCGCAGAAGCAGGTCGTTCGCTTCTGATTGTCGCCGAAGACATTGATGGCGAAGCACTCGCAATGCTTGTTGTGAACAAGTTGCGCGGCGTGTTGAAGGTTTGCGCTGTGAAGGCTCCTGGATTCGGTGATCGTCGCAAGGCAATGCTCGAAGACATTTCGGTGCTCACTGGTGGACAGCCGATCATGGAAGAACTTGGCATCCAACTCGAGAACGTGACTATCGCAGAACTTGGTCGTGCGAAAAAGATCACCATCGATAAGGACAACTGCACGATCGTCGAAGGCGGCGGCAAGACCAAGGACATCCAAGGTCGCATCGAGCAACTCAAGAGTCAGATCGATGCTGTCAGCAGCGATTACGACCGTGAGAAGTTGCAAGAGCGTCTGGCGAAACTCGCTGGTGGCGTTGCGCAGATCAATGTCGGCGCCGCAACCGAAGTCGAAATGAAAGAGAAGAAGGCACGCGTCGAAGATGCACTTCACGCATGTCGCGCTGCAGTCGAGGAAGGCATCCTTCCCGGCGGCGGAGTTGCAGTTCTGCGAACCCGCAAGGCACTGGACAAGATCAAGAAGACATTGATCGGCGACGAGCAAGTTGGCGTTGAAATTGTTCAGCGCGCACTCTCTGCTCCAATCAAGCAGATCGCGGCTAATTGTGGGCTTGATGGATCGATCGTTGCACAGAAGGTCGAAGAGTCTTCGGACACTTCGTACGGATTCAATGCATCGACTGGTGTCTATCAGGACCTTGTGAAGGCTGGCGTCATCGTGCCGACAAAAGTCGAGCGCATTGCTCTGCAGAATGCTGCGAGTATCGCGGGACTCTTGCTGACCACCGATTGCGCGATCGCCGACATCAAAGAAAAGAAGTCAAAGGCTTCATCAGCCGGTGACGAAGAAATGGATTATTGAAAACGCAGTTGTTCAATAGAAGGTAATTCACAAAGTCTCGTTCTTGGTCGAGAGCGTCTCCTCAACACCTAGAACGAATAGATTGCAAGGCCCCGAGCCCTCGGAATAGGATTCGGGGCCTTTTCTATGGTTGCCCGTTCTATCAACTGTTTGCCCGCAAGAACCTCGTATGCGCAGAGACGGTCAAACGAGCAGCCAATCCCGTGGGCATAAAAGTTGGCAGAAAAAAAGCGCCGCAAATTATGCGGCGCTTGAAACTTGAAAGAGAATCTATAAAGTTTCAATATGCAACTAGTGTGATCAAATCAACCACCGGCTGCCTTGATGATATCCTGACCCAAAATTCCGTCGACAGTGAGCATGAAGACACTCGTTGGTCTCATATCGACCAATGGATCGTAACCCGAATTGGATGTAAACCAACCATTTGCTCCCATCGGCGTTCCACGATGCCATAATCCTCTTGAACTGGCGCACGGATTGTTGCTTTGAACCTTAATACGATAGTCGTCATTAATACAGGTATTTATTCCCACTTGTGAAACATGTCCATCGACGAACGCAACGACTGGGCTAGAATTGTACCCCTCGTTGAAAAGCCATAGTCGCTTTGTTTGATAATTGTAGTTGTACTCTCCACCTTCACGATTTTGTAGCCATAGTTTTTCATGCGCATATGATTTTAGCTCGGGGAAGCGAGCCGAGCCAAGTTTCGGCGCTCTGTAAGCTGCTGGTCCAGAGGTAGAAAAGTTTCCAGCAGAAGCGCAGTCTCCTGCTCTAGAACCGAGAACACCCGGATTAAACATGTTTGCAGGACTCCAGGCGTAGGTTGGGAAAACAACTGTTCCTCCTGTTCCTGGAGTGAACTCGCCTTCGTTGATAAGGCCGAAATCTGCCGCAAGGAGTCCAACGCGGTCCTTTGCAGCGAAGAAAACCTTATCATAAAAACGTCCATTGAGGTATGCGTTGTAAGCCTTTGTATTCATCATTTGATAGGCACCGAAACAACCGCTATACGGATTACCTTCATTTCCAGCCCCACCACTACCCGGAGCGAGAAACACAAGTGGTTTGAGCACTTGGCAATTGCCTGGTTGCCCTACCGATTGCGGGCACAGCGATCCACCAATCCAATATCCCCACAAGCCTCCAGTGGTATCGAATCCGAGTAATTGTTGTGAAGGGCATCCAATAGTGTTAGCGTAAGTTGCACAGTCCCCGCCAGCGAGCGCTAAATCATCCGGGCATGCAGTGAAATGGCGATCAGACCAATCTGCTGCATAGGTATATCCAGCATTAGTCACATTTTTGATGTTTGCAGAGGATTGGGTGACCAATGCGGCATCCCTCGCCTTGCCGATGGCGGGGAGGAGAATTGCGATCAACAATGCAATGATCGCAACGACAACCATTAGTTCAATAATAGTAAACGCTCTTCGAGAAAAGTTGGTTGCGACTTTCATGGGTATGTTTCCTTATTTTATGAGGCTTAAACAAATTGTTTCAGAATTTGGAGAGTTTGAAAAACACGTTGCTTTCAAAAAATTCGCCAACATTAACTACTAGATAATACGCACTTGACCACGACTTGTACTCTATGATTTTGATAAAATTGAAAAAACTTGTCCCGAAATTCAGTGTGAACCCTGAAAAAATCCGCCAATGCAACCCCAAAATTCACAATCCTCCAAGCCGTTTATGCTCGCAACATGGAGTTTTTCGTCAAATGGATGCAGTTTGGCATGGCCCAATTTGCATTCTGGCGGTGATTCGCTCGATGCTGTTTGTACCGCTGCAAGAGAAGCTGAAGCTGATTCTAAGGTCGATTCAGTTGGTTTTGGTGGATTGCCAGATGTTATAGGACGCATGAGCCTCGATGCATGCGTGATGATGTCGCCTGAAAAGTGCGGGTCGGTCTGCGCCGTTTCGCGACATCTCCACGTCACCGATCTTGCCAGACTAGTCATGGAGCGAACAAGTCATGTGATGTTGGTCGGTGAAGGTGCGGATTCATTTGCCGACTCTCTTGGCATTCCACAGACTGAACTTCTCTCCGACGAAGCACGGCGTGCGTGGGAGCGTTGGCGATCTGGAGAGAGGGCGACTCGACCAACGGATCAGGGAGTGGACTCTGGAAAACTTTTTTCGTCGCCATCACCAATCGGAGAGAAGCACATTCCCCACGACACGATCGGCGTGCTTGCGATTGATACGCGAGGTGTGATGGCGGGCGCGTGTTCGACAAGTGGCATGCCATTCAAGTTGTCGGGTCGCGTTGGAGATTCACCGATTCCAGGTCACGGAATCTATGTCGATCCAGAAGGTGGCGGCGCAGTTGCAACGGGCACAGGCGAATTCGTGATGGGTGTCAGCGGATCATTTCTTGCCGTCGAATGTATGCGCCGTGGATCAACGCCACTCGAAGCAGTGCGTGAGGTTCTCGAGCGAATCGAACGACGACACAAACCACTTCCGCATCAACAGGTCGGCATCATCGCGCTTGCACCAGATGGAAGGTGGAGTGCGGGGGCTCTCTGTTCGGGATTTGCAGTGACAATTGCAGACGCAAGTGGAATACAATCAGTCGCACCAGAGTGGATTCTGCGTCCCGAAGTGTAACCCCGCAATGTGAAGAAAACGCCTGTAAAACAAAGGAAAAACATGAAGTTATATACGAAGACTGGCGACGACGGAACAACTGGACTGTATGGCGGCGGTCGCGTGAGAAAGGATCATCCGCGCATCGAAGCGTACGGAACTGTCGATGAATTGAACTCGTGGCTTGGAATGTGTGCATCCGCTTGCGTCTTGGATCATCCAATCGAGGCACGGATGTATGCAATGTTGATTCAACTGCAATCACGACTCTTCGATCTTGGCGCAGATCTTGCAACGCCGACAGGTTCGTCGACTGAAGTGCGGGTTCCGCGAATCGGAGCTCGGCACATCGCAGAATCAGAAGCATTCATCGATGAGATCGATGGAGGCAACGAAGAGATTCGTGTTTTTATTCTTCCTGGCGGAACATTGCTTGCAACGCATTTGCATGTTGCGCGAACGGTCTGTCGTCGAGCAGAGCGGTTGTTGGTTTCGCTGAATGAAAATGAAACGATCGGCAATGCTCCGATTCAATATCTCAATCGTCTTGGAGATTTGTTTTTTGCGATGGCTCGCAGATCAAATCTTGCGCGCGGAGTTGCAGATATCCCGTGGAAGAAAGATGCCTAATTCTCTGATGAAATTTGGTGATTTCAACGCGGGCGGGCTTTTATCAACCCGTCCCATAGCAGCGATCTCCAGCATCGCCCAACCCCGGCCGAATGTATTTGTTCTCGTCCAATTCACGGTCGAGTGCCGCAGCATAAATCCGCACATTTGGATGATCCTTCGCAAGTCGCTGAACACCCTCGGGCGCGGCGACAAGACAAATGACGCGAAGATCTTCACATCCGGCTTCGCGGAGCAGCTTCAGCGCATGTGCGCATGATCCTCCAGTGGCAAGCATGGGATCTACAAGGATGACAGGTCCAGCCGAAACATTCTGCGGAAGCTTGGTGTAATACCCAATCGGCAGTGCCGTTGATTCGTCTCGGCGAATTCCAATGTGGCCCACACGCGCATCTGGAAGAAGGTCAAGAACGCCACGAGTCATTCCAAGTCCAGCACGAAGCACAGGCACAAGTGTGATTGGACCAGCAAGTCTCTGAACCGCAGTGCGCTCGAGTGGGGTTTCGACATGATCCAAAATTGTCTTCAATTCTCGGCAAACTTCATATGTCATCAACGCCGCAATCTCCGAAAGCAACCGACGAAAATCACGCGTTGGTGTCGTGCGATCTCGAATGTACGAAAGCTTGTGTTGGATCAACGGGTGATCGACAAGTCTGAGATTGGGATGTGTGTTGGTCATTGTTTTCACATTCGTGCAGGTGCGGAAATCGCCATGATGGAAAGTGCGTCGGCTAACACGCGGCGCGTGATATCACACAATCGAAGTCGCGAGAGTCGAGTCGCATCATCGACTCCGCGAAGAACTGGGCAGGACTGATAGAACACATTGAAGGTATTCGCAAGTTCATAAATGAACGCCGCAAGTCGATTGGGAGCAAGTTGCGCAGCTGCGTCTTCGACTGCGCTTGGATATCGCAAGAGATTCAAAGCAAGCGCGCGTTCTTCTGCTGCGCCGATGATGATCGGACTTGTCGCCCCATTCGCACCGGCTTTGGCGAGAATTCCAGAGATTCTTGCATGGGCATATTGTGCGTATGGCCCCGTGTCTCCTTCGAAGGAAACCATTCTGTCAAGATCGAAGACATAGTCGCGACCAACATCGCTCGATAAATCCGCATATTTGATCGCTGCGATTCCAACAGCTTCGCCGATTGCGTCCAGTTCTGCGTTTGTCATTCCAGAAGTTGGCGCATCTGGCTGTGCCGCTCGAGATCGCACTTCGCGTCGGCCGCGTGCGATGGCTTCATCAAGCAACGCTTTCAGTGTGAAGTTTTCGCCGCTGCGTGTTTTGAGTGGTCGCTTATCCGCGCCAAGAACTGCGCCGAATGGCACATGCACGAGCGACACTTGCGAATCATCTGATCGCTTTGCCCAACCGATCAATCGCACCGCATCAAAGACATCGCGGAAGTGGTCGCGTTGACGAGCATCAACGCAGTACACGACAAGTTCCGATCCAAGATCTTGAATGCGATATCTCGCAGCGGCTAAATCTGTGGTTGCATAGAGCGACGTGCCATCGGATTTTTGGATCAACAGCGGCCGCTCCCGGTCGGCGAAGCGAACGACCAATGCTCCATCATCGCGCACTGCAAGGTTTGCATCCACAAAGGCATCAACTGTGGATTTCAGGCGATCACGAAAGAAACTCTCTCCACGATTATGTTCTGGCTTCAGGTCAACGCCCAGAATTGCAGCTGTTTCATAGACCTCTCGCATTGTCACATCAATCAATTTCTGCCAATCAGCAACGATCTCTTTGTCGCCAGATTGCAAGCGCCGAAGCGTGTCGTGCGCATCGTTCAGTGCAGCAGATGCTCCATCGTGTTGCGCTTCCAACTCTGCGATGCGATGTGGACCGACTTGCGTTACGCGTGCGGCGGCAAGACCAGCTTCATCATCGCGTCCTTGCAATTGCGCATTTCGATACGCAGTGTTCAGATCATCAAGCGTCACCGATTTGATATCAATCTTCGCACGGCGCAACGCCGCGAGAGTCATCGCAATTGGCAATCCCCAATCACCGAGATGATTTTGGCGGAAGACTTTCCATCCCAATCGTTCGTACAGTCGTGCAATCGTGTCGCCGATGATTGTTGCTCGCAAATGTCCTACATGCATTTGCTTTGCGACATTCACTCCGCAAAGATCAACCGCAACGGAATGCGCACCGTGTGCATCGGACATTCCAAGTGAAGGGTTATCGATTGCTGCCAACGCCGCTGCAATTGACTCTGGTTTCAGTCGAATGTTGACAAACCCAGGGCCGGCAATTTCCATTGGCTCGCAAAGATCGAGAAGTGATTTCGGTGCGTGATCGACAACCATCTGCGCAATTTCGCGTGGATTCTTGCCAAGCGACTTGGCAAGAGTCTTGGCGAGACCCATCGCGAAATTAGCCTGAAAATCACCAAACTTCGCATTCGCTGCGACCCTGATCGATGGATCGGTCGATGATGCGCTTTTGTCCATCGCGGCTGATAGGGCTTCGCGAAAACCTGCATCTATGCGATTTGCAAGATCATTGATTCGAGGAGTTCGTGCAGAGTTGTGCGACATTGATATTTCGGATCGTAGAGAATTATCCGCCGAGCACAGAAGATGAACGGCGATAGAGCATTTCCATTATGGGCAAGTGAACAGAAACCGCGTGTGTTCGTCGCTTTGATTTTGCGGCGTCCATCGCAGCCAAACCAGTCATGCCAACGATCAGCATTTCAATCAATCCGTGATAGTCATCGATGGAGACAAACTCACAGTCAATCTTTGCAGGTCTCTTGCCGGCGAGAGCACCATCGATGTCACTCATGTTGTGATAATTGCCAAGGGCAAGACAGAGACATGTCGATTCAAATCCATACGCTGTGAATGCGGTTGCTTCACATCCTCCACCAGCCATCAATTTGCGTTGCCAACGAAATCCAGTGCGCTTCTTTGTGTGTGCCGTGAAGAGGAAAGAGAGTTCATTTGTCAAAGTTGGGCTGAAGACGCTCATTCGATCGCCGACTCGCAAAATTGCGCCTGCGCCGATTGGAGAATCGTGCGGGAAACTTCGTGAATTTTCAAGGCAAATTAAGCGTGAATTACGCGGTATGAACTTTGTTCTTGCCGCGTGAATGGCTCCGATGAATCCGACTTCTTCTGCGACTGTAAAAAGAAGCCCAACATTCGCCGCCGCCTTTTTCTTCAGCAATTGATCAAATGCAGCGCATGCTGCTGCGACTGCTGCAAGATCGTCGCAGGCATTTGTCTCGATCACACGGATTTCGCCTTGTTCACCGTTTGCAGTCTGCGCTCCAACTGCGCGCGTCACGATGCGTGGCGCAGGCAGAAGCCATCGTGCGATATCGCCGACAGCGATTGAATTGTTCGTTGGTGCTTGATCGAGTCGAGCAACAATACGCTTGTACGGTTGCTGCTTCGCATCAAGAGTGATGATGGTCGCGGGAAATCGTGAGCCGGAATAATCAATGACCTCGATTCGGGATCCAACAAAATATGAATCGTGCACACCTCCACGGAATTCCATCGTCAAGTTTCGCCGTGATGCGGCAGGACCTTTGATTGATGGAGGCACAAGAACAACAAACGCCGGATGATCAAGATGCGCAGTGATCAGAATTGGACGCGCGGTTCGCGATCGGTCCTTGCGGCGAATGAGAAAGTTGCCAGCATCATCACGCTGAATGTCCAACTTTGATCTTCGTGGCGCAAGCCAGCCATCAATCCATGCCATAACTCGCTCTTCGTGCCCAGCCGCAGTAGGAGTGCTCGTCAACTCGAGAAGCCACAATTCATTTCTGCGCGCAACAAGATCGACCCTGCTGTTTGCGGTGGCAGATTTTTTCAGGACAGATTTTGATCGAAGTCGCACGCTTGTCATACGGGAAGGATAAAGTGAACCGTCCATGAACACCTTTGCGCCAATTCCCGAAATCCTTGAAGAACTCCGCGCGGGTCGGATCATCGTTCTTGTGGATGACGAACAGCGTGAAAACGAGGGCGATTTGGTTTGTGCTGCGCAAGCGATCACGCCAGAGACGGTCAATTTTCTCAATCGTGTTGCCGGCGGCTATCTCTGTGTCTCGATCGATGGAGAAACGTGCGATCGTCTTGCTCTGCATCCGCAAGCTGGATCAAATTCGAGTTTGCGCGGTACTGCGTTCACAGTTTCGGTCGATGGACATCCGCGGCATGGCGTTGGGACTGGCATCAGTGCGCGCGATCGTGCCACGACGATTCGAATGATCGCAGATCCCAAGAGTCGCCCCGACGATTTTGTTCGTCCTGGCCATATCAATCCGCTGCGCGCGCGTGAAGGTGGAGTTTTAGTTCGAACGGGACAGACAGAAGGATCGGTTGATCTTTGTCGCTTGGCGGGATTGCTCCCTGCGGCGTGCATCATTGAAGTCGTTCGGGAAGATGGCGAGATGGCTCGGATGGACGAACTGAAAACTTTGTGCGATAAACATTCGCTGAAGATTTGTTCGGTCGAGCAGATCATCGAACATCGCTTGCGTGGCGAGACTCTTGTCAAACGAATTGCGCCCGTCAGTGGAGTTGTGGTGGAAACTCCTGAAGGTCCATTCACTCTTTACGCGTGGCATAGTTCGATCGATCCGCAGCCTCATTTGGCGCTTTGCCTTGGAGGTGTGGGAGTTCTCGAAAACGACGGTCGACCAACTGCGCATACAGATCCAGTTCTCGTTCGTATGCATCGCAGAGATATTCTCGGCGACATTTTTGCGACGACGCGTGCAAGTGGCGATCGTTCAGGTCAAGAGACGGTTCGTGCATCGTTGCGTGCGATTCGCAAAGCGAAGAAGGGGGCTCTCGTCTATCTGCGAACAGAAAGCGAAGGCAATGATTTGACCGATCTCATTCATCAAGTGCGTCGCAGTAGTGCAGATGATGTGAATGCGCCCGATCTGACGCGGATGGGTGGAATTGGATCGCGTGCACAGCCGATGGATCAGCGAGAATTCGGCATCGGCGGACAGATTTTACGTGACCTCGGCTTGCACAGACTGCGCGTGCTGAGCGATCATCCAAAGGCGATGCCGGGGTTGCATGGATTTGGACTTGAAATTGTGGAGCAACTTCCAATTCAATGAAAGACCGCAATCCAATGACCTCACTACTCCTTCTATTTATATACAGCGTTTCAATTTTTGGTTGCCAAAGTTCACAAGCACCCGCGCCCGCGCCAACACAGGCACCCGCGCCCGCGCCAGCACCCGCGCCAGCGCCAACGCAAGCACCCGCGTCCGCGCCCGCGCCAACGCAAGCACCCACGTCTGCGCCCGCACCAACACCCGCGCCCGCACCAACACCCGCGCCAGCGCCAACGCAAGCACCCGCGCCCGCGCCAACGCAAGCACCCGCGCCCGCGCCCGCGCCAACGCAAGCGCCCGCGTCCGCGCCCGCGCCAGCGCCAACACCCGCACCAACGCAAGCAGATGTCGCAGTCGAAAATATTCTTGATGCAATGGAAGAGCAGGGGCGGACGATGAAAGATTTCACAGCGAGTGCGACGATGGAAAAATTTGAAGCGCTGACTGATGAGCGCGAAATTCGTCGTGGTCGAATCGCTGTCCTTGGACCGACTGGAACAGAGCGACAGATTGGAATTGCCTTCGACGAACTCATCGACAGCACTGGTCGTGGGTCGACCGATGCGCGACGATTTGTTTTTCGTGGTGGTTGGATGTGGGAATTTGACACAACGAAAAAACAGGCAATCCATCGTCAGCTTGCTCTTGAAGGTGAACCGTTCGATCCGCTTCGAGTTGGAGAAGGACCCTTTCCAGTTCCGCTCGGTCAGCCAAAGAAAGATGTCGTGCGCGAATTTATTGTGACGATTGGAACGCTTCCCGATGCGCCATTTTTCCGCTCACTTGCGGTAGTTTCGCCATCAACGGAAAAGTCCAGCGAGAGTGCTTTGGCAATTCTGCGATTGGTTCCTCGAGTCGGTACAAAGATGGCGCGTGATACTGCAGCAATGACGATCATTCTTGATCGTGCATCGCTGATTCCTCGTGGCGTTGAAGTTGAAGCGGTCAACGGCGACAAGACGCGCGTTCTGCTGCGAGATGGTCGACTGAATGTTGGTCTTGATGATGCATCCCGCGCAATCCTCTTGCCGCCATCAACTGTTGGTTGGAAGATTGATTCGCGTCCATTGAATCCATAAAGTGGGAGTGATCGGAATACGCTGAAAGCGACAATGCGAAAGACGAAACAACTTTTCTCGAATGCCTCACTGCGCCGCTCTCTCGCTGTTGGCGCGATGACAGTTTGCGCAATCGTCGTATCTGCAAATGCTCGGCAGGGTTCCGCAGTGCCAAAGAGTGCGACGCTTTCGCCAGCTGCGCAGACTTCCATCGACGCTGCCTGGCGAAACGAAGAAGATCGCGCCAATACTCGAGTGCGTCACGGGCAGTGGACGACGGAGGATCTCGCAGATCCTGCGCGCCGCGCTCGTGCCGCAATTGATGCTGGCATTCCAAGCACTGTCTTGACCACCGCAACATTGCCAGCAGGAGTTCCCGCGCTCTTGGGCGCAGAAGCACTGGTGAAGCAGGGGAGATTCGATGAAGCGATTCAAGTGCTGACCGATTTGCCTGGAGCGCCTGCATCATCTTTGCGTGCGCAATGTTTCGAAGGTCTTGGTCGACAAGACGAAGCAGCGATCGCTGCCGCAGAAGCGGTTCGAGAATTGATTGATGGGAAAACGATCACTGCCGCAGAGATCGTTCCTGTTGCGCATGCGATGACCGTGCTGGCGCGCGTGCGTGTGACAGATGCAACCGCGTGTGATGCGATCATCAAGACTCTCACTGATGCTCGTGAAATGGATCGTTTGGATTGGCGCGGTCGAATCGTCGAAGCGCGTTTCCTTATTGAAAAACATAATGTTGAAGAAGCAGTCGCAGCCCTGCGAGAAGCGCTTTCGTTGAATCCGAGATCTGCTGATGCGTGGCAACTTCTTGGAGAAGTTGCGTTGATGGGATTCGATTTCGACGGCGCAGAGCGTGCCGCGATGCAGATCACAGATGCCGCGGCAACCATCGATGCATCTGCTCCTTGCGCGCCCGCAGCACTCTTGCGTGCAGAATCTGCGTGTTGTCGATTTGATGCGGATGAAGCTCTTGCAGTCTTGGCAAACATTCGAACAAAGCTGCCGATGCTTCAGGAGGCGATTGCAATCGAAGCCTCTGCATATGCACTCCAGTATGACTTTGATGCAATGCGCGCAACTCTCGCGAAGGCAGATGCGATCGCTCCCAACAGCGGTCGAGTTTGGTGGCAAGTTGGGCGGTATTTGGCACTTGCTCGGCAATACGCAGATGCCGCTGATGTGTTGAATGAATCTGCTCGTCGCGAACCAAATTGGAGTGTGCCTCGCAATGAACTGGGTTTGTTAGAAATGCAAGCAGGCAACGACGAGCAAGCGCTTGCCGCACTCACTGAAGCAGTGCGTCTCGATCCATACGACAAGCGTGTGGCATTCAGCAAATTTTTATTGGAAGAAATGGCTGGATGGAAAGTTTTTAAGAGCGAGCATTTCCGCGTGCGATGTCGCGCAGGCATTGATGAAATCTTGGCCGCAAGTATGCCAGTGCAGTTGGAAACGATGTACCGCGAAGTGTGTGAACGGTATGGACACGAACCCAAAGGGATCACGACGATTGAGTTAATGCCAGATCACAAATATTTCGCAGTGCGCATTACTGGTATGCCACAAATTCACACAGTTGCCGCGAGTACCGGTCCGGTCATTGCACTCGAACCTCCGCGCGATGGAGGCAGAAGCAAGTCTCTGGGACGATTTGATTGGCTCGATACGCTGCGCCACGAATTTGTTCATACGGTCACACTTGATCGCACGAGCAATCGCATTCCGCATTGGTTCACCGAAGCTGCCGCTGTCGATATGGAACACAAGGCGCGCGATTGGCGAACATATCAATTATTGGCTCAAACCCTGCAGAAAAACCAGCTTTTCGATCTCGACGAAATCAAATGGGCATTCGTTCGTCCCAAGCGTCCGTCGGATCGCGCGCTTGCATATGCGCAGGGACATTGGATGGTTCAGTTCATGCGAGAGTCGTATGGGAAAAATGTGATCACGCAATTGCTCGATCGATATGCGCGCGGCGAGACAGAGTCGAAGGCTTTTCCTGCAGTGCTCGGTATCACTCGCGAGCAATTTATGGCTGACTTCAAAAACTGGGCCACACTGCAAGTCGCATCGTGGGGGCTGGCAGCAGAGCCTTCGATTGATGTGTTGCTTGGAAAAGTGAACAACAAAGAGGGTGGCATACAAGATGATGACAAGAAAGATGGCATGTCACCAGATGTCCCTATCATCACAATGCCAAACGATGAAGAGCCAGTCTCCGACGAAGCCTTTGCAAAAATCTTGGCTTCAAATCCCAATCACCCAGATGTACTAGAAATTGCAGCGCGTCGAGCAGTCTCTCGCTGTGCTTTAATGGAGGCACTCGATGCGACTGGAGGAATTGATGACGCAACTTCGCAGTTGCTTGATCGCTATTCCAAATCTCGTCCGCTTGATCCGTGGCCTCATCAAAGATTAGCTGCGCGTGCAATGGCTTTGGGCGAATTTGCTGTGGCGCGCGATCACTTGATGTTTCTAGACGCTCGCGCAGATAACGATCCTGCGTTTGCACTTCAAGTTGCTCGAATTGGGCGAGCCGCGAAAGATTCGAAGGCCGCACTTCTCGCTGCGGAACGAGCTGCGCGCATTGATCCCTACGACGCGCCAACGCGAGAACTCGCAGCATCATGTGCGCTTGAAGCGGGGGACTTTGATGCGGCGCGTATTCATATCTTTGCATTGACGATGATCGAACCAGATCGCGCACAACATCGCCGCCGTCTCGAGCGCATTGACGAAATGATTGCCAAGCGATCTGCGATTGCGCAATAAGCCCTTCCTTTGGTTGCATCCGCGTCAACTTTTACAAAAACCCCTCAGTTGCGGGCACAAATCGCCCTCGAGCGGTCGATTTGTGCGCGCAAACGATGGGGGTCGGACGAACCTCGTTCGGCAAATCATTTCTCGAAGAAATTCAAATCACATCCAAATGGTTCTGGCAGTCGCCAGAGCGCGAGTGCTGCAAGTGCGAAGCACACTCCGCCACTCAACCAAGTCGCACCAATTGCGCCAAGTGGTTCTGCAACGATCGAAAAGAAAATCGTGACAGGCACTGCACTCGCCCGAATCAGATTTGGTGTCATCGTTGTGACCGTCGCACGTACATTTGTTCCGAAGAGTTCGCTTGCAGTGGTGATCACCACGATCCAGTACGCACTGAAAAATCCCATCACAACAGTCGCCGCGCCATACCACGCAGCGCTGCGTGGACCAAGCAGCAAGACGAGCGCGCATGCAACCGCTGTTCCAAAAAGGAAAATACCAATGGGAATTTTCCGCGACTTCAGTCTCTGTGAAAGCAGTCCGCTGGCGATGTCGCCAAAGATCGCACCTGAATAGAACAGCGCAACTAAGTGACCGGGCTTCGGAATTGGCGAAAGCCCCATTTCGCCCGCAATCTTTGGCGCAAGTCCAACAAGAATCGCAAGCGTAAACCAGATCGGCATTCCCACCACCACAATTTTCGTCAGTCGAAAAACAAGCGTCCACGATTTCAAGATTGGCAGAAGTCCGCGAGAGACATTCGTTCCCTCGCTCTTCATTGCATCAAAGAGACCGCTTTCAAATACGGCAAATCGCAGTGCCAGAAGTGCAATTCCCATCACACCACCGATCGCATATGAATTCCGCCAACCTACAACTTCGTTGACCAGTCCAGCTGTGACTGCACCGACAACGCCGACTGCCCCGATGATCGTGACCGCAATTCCCCTTCCTTGCCGAGAAGAAATTTCCGCAACCAATGTGACTCCAGCACCGAGTTCGCCTGCAAGTCCAACTCCTGCGACAAATCGCAAGACGCCATACGCAGTGATCGCGTCGAATCCACCCATAAAAGAAAATGCGCCACTTGTCGCGCCAACACCAGCGTTCAAGAAATTTGCAACCGAATACAGAATGATCGAACCGAACAACACGCTTCTGCGACCACGCAAATCGCCGAGTATTCCCCAGAAAACCCCACCAACAAGCATTCCGATCAATTGCAGATTGAGCAACCAAACTCCTGTTTGAGTTTGTTGCTCGATCGTCAGCCCGAGATCTTCCAGGCTCTGCCACCGAACGACATTGAACAAAATCAAGTCGTAGACATCTACAAAATATCCCAGCGCTGCAACCAAGATCGCAATGTTCGTCGGTGAAAAAAGTTTTCGCTTGGAGTCAGCCATATTTGTTCTGATCCGCGATGGTTGTTTGATTGCGAAGTTGAATCACTTGGCACTCAAAGATCAATCGCTGCACTCATCGCAAGGATAATGATCGGTAGAGCTTCTGGAATTCGTCGTCGGCGATGCGCTCATTCGGTTGTCACATCCGTATTTCGTATCGCATTGGACTGGATTCAGGATCGTAACTATTTGTAGCCCAAGCAGATACCGATTCTATTTGCTTATAAGCCATCTCTCTACTCTCATTTAAAAAATGATGCTCGGAGGGTTTGACACTTTTAAGTTTTACCTTTACTCTCAAAGTATGTCAGTCTGGATTATATTGTCTTGTCGGAGGTTTATGCTATGAAATTAAATAAAAAAATCTATGGAATTTCAAATTGTCTTTTTTGCCCAAAGTGGATTCTCCTCTGCTTTATTTCACTGAGTTTTTCTGCTCCTGCCTTTGCGCAAACTGCTCCGCAATCGAGCAACAATCCTGTGATCCCGGATTCACGAAAGCCAAGCAGTGCAATCCAACCCTCAGCCCCTCAGAGCGCTCCACCTGCTGGACAAAAAACTGCAGCGACCACTTGGGCAAGCGAAGCTCGTTTTTCGCAATCAACCCAATTTACATTCGTGATGCAGCCGGCGAATCATCCTCGTATGCCCAGCGACGACCAACTGATGAAGACGGAGGTCACTCTCTATAAAGAAGGAACGAATTATTCAGGAAGCCCGACATCCAATGGAACCAAGGTCACCCTCTCCCTCGCTGATCTATCCAAAGTTGGCGGTTCTCTGACCGACTCGGCGCGCATTTCGATCCAGAATGCAGTTGTTGCCTCGGTGAATGCGGCAGGAATCGGCGGCGTAGCCTGCTTGGTTGATGCCCCAAAAAGCGCTGGCGCTCCAAACACAATCAATGTTGTCGCAGCACAAGTCAGTAGCGTGAGAACGGTTGCTACTGGTGTGCGAACGGACCCTGTGTCTCAGACCGCAGTAAACGATCCAAAGCAGGCATCGGTCATAGCCGGCTCCCCTATCACTAGTGGCGGACTGTTAGAGAAGGAAGTGCTCGATGACTATCTTTACTCTCTCAGTCGGTTCCCTGGTCGAACGGTAAGTGCTGCGGTGACTGCCGAACCTTCTTCTTCGCAGGTTGTGCTGGACTACTTCGTCCAAGAGAAGAATATATTTGATGTTTTCGTCCAAGTTTCCAATACGGGAACAGAGCAGACGAGTTATTGGCAGCAACAAGTGGGCATTTTGGCTACGCAGTTATCGAATAATGATGACATTCTCACGGTCAATTACCAGACTGCAAGTTTTACAGAAACGCAGTCCGTGAACGGCTATTACGATGCGCGGGTTGGAACAATGAAGGATCTGCGCTGGAGAGTGACCGGCAGTTGGGGTAATTACAACTCATCCGATGTCGGTCTTGCCGGCGAAGATTTCAACGGCAGTAATTGGGGAATTCAAGGAGATCTGATTTGGACCTTTTATCAGAAGGGTAATTTCTTCCTTGACTTCGATGGTTCCGCGCGACTTTGGAATTCATATACAAACAACGAACTCTTTCAAACAACAGGCGACGCAAACTTTGTAACGCTTTCTGGAACTGTTGACGCACTGGCCATTGGAGATACTTGGGCAATCCAAGGCAGTATTGGCGGGGCATATACATCAACAAATGCCGATCAAGAGTCCCTCGACGACCTCGGTCGCTTCGATACTTCCCCAAATTGGACCACCATCAATGGATCGCTTTATGGTTCCTTCTATCTAGACCCGATCTTTGATTCAGGTTGGGGAAGCGGAACAAACAAGCCATTGGTTCACGAGATTTTTGGTTCGATCCGCGGTCAATACGCATTCGATTATCGATTGACGCCGCTTTCGCAGTATGTGATGGGAGGCCTTTATACGGTTCGTGGATTCGCAACTTCGATCAATGCAGGCGACAGCGCGTTCGTTGGAACTGTCGAGTATCGATTGCATCTTCCGCGAATGTTTACTCCAACCACACCAACGGCAAGTTTCCCTTTCGTCGATCGTCCGTTTCGATGGGCGCCTGATAGTGCGACCGGCGCAAGCCCAGATTGGGATCTTGTGCTCAGCGGATTCTTTGACGGTGGATCAATTACAAATAGCGATCCATACGCCTTTGAAGTCAATACGCCTATGACAAGCGCGGGTGTCGGCTTAGATCTTATGATTCTTGACAATATTGCTATCGGAGTTGATTGGGCGTGGGCTCTCAATTCCATTGAAGAACTTGATATCGAAAGCGGAAGCAGTCAGTTCTGGTTCACAGCTTCAATTGTTTACTGATTCGAAATCACAAAAGAAAAATACGCCATGAAGAAAACAAATACTCAATCCATCTCTTCTTCCTTCGGTTTATCTTGGTTGCGAGCATCTCTGAATGTCGCAGCCTTCGCTTGCGCGAGCTTGTTGGTGATCACCAGCTTGGCCGATGCAGGTGGAGCCCAAGGCGTGCGCGTGCGACGCGGAAATGTTTCTTTTTCCCAAGATGGAAATAGACTCATTGTTCGCGCAAGCAATGGCGCGATCATCGAATACGATCGCCTCTCAGTCGAGGCAGGCCAGATCATGCAGTTCATTCAGCCTGGATCGCGCTCGCGCGTGCTCAACCGCGTGACGGGTTCCGAGTTGACTCGCATCGACGGATCATTGCTTTCAAACGGTATTGTCTATCTCATCAATCCACAAGGATTCCGCATTGGAAATGGCGCAGTGATCAGTGTCGGCGGATTCTTCGCTGCCGCAGGAGCGATGAGTAACAGCGATTTCATTGCAGGTCGAAATCGCTTTACAAATCTTGTTGGTGAAGTGACCAACGAAGGACTTATTCAAGCAAAGGCGGTCGCACTTGTCGGTCAATATGTCGCCAACCGTGGGACGATTGATGTGGGCAATGGCTATCTCGCAATGGGTGCGGGCGATTCCGTGTTGATTCAAAAGGGAACTGGTCCAGTGATGGTCACAGTCAGTCGTTCGCAACTTGGTGCTGATGGTTCTGCAGAAGGAACGATGGCTGCGATCACCAACACAGGCACAATCAACGCGGGCAATGGCAGTGTGGCAATGGCAAGCGGCGACTTTTACGCGCTGGCGATGGATCTTTCTGGAACGATCATTGGCAAGAGCATCGCAGCACGCGGCGGCAAGGATGGCGTGGTTGCAGTGAACGGAACTCTTGATGCTTCGAGTAGCACAGGCAAAGGTGGAACCATCGACATCTTCGGCGATCGCGTTGGCCTCTTCGGTAATGCACTCGTGAATGCAGATGGCGCAACTGGCGGCGGAAGCATTCGCATCGGCGGCGACTATCTCGGCAGTAACGCGGCGAATGCGCCACAAGCCAATCGCACAGTCATTGGAACTGACGCGCGCGTCACTGCCAACGCAACCCAAAGCGGCGACGGTGGTCGCGTCATCGTGTGGTCGAATGAATACACCGGCTTCTTTGGATCGATCGAAGCAAGTGCAGCGGGCAGCGGCAAGGGTGGATTTGTCGAAACCAGTTCGAAAGACAATCTTCAAGCCTTTGGAAGCGTTGATGCTTCATCTGCGCTTGGACAAGCGGGAACGTGGTTGTTGGATCCGTCAGATGTTTTGATCACAAACGCAACAGCCGGCGGTGCGTTCG
>CAMBWI010000043.1 GCA_945871445.1 Singulisphaera sp. GP187
GAATATTCAGCGCGATTCAGCCGACGAGGTGGTCCACTTGTCACGGTGATTTGACTGCGATCAACAAGAAGTGAAGTGTGGAGGGACTGCATCGCTGCGGTGCGTTGTGCAATAGAAGGTTGTGGATCGGAAGTGGTCGGCGGCATTTCGCCATCGGTGATTCTGCGCAGCGCCTTGCGAAGAATGGATCGATCCGCATCTGTTGTGGCGTTATCTTGAAGGTGATCGACGACTTGATCGAGATTGAACTTTGCCTTCGCCTTTTCACCGCTGTGACAATCGAGGCAAAAAGTCTGTAGGAATTCTGCTTTGTCTTGGGGAGGTGCATCTGGGCTTGCTGCAACTTTGGTGCAGCACAATCCAGTACTGGCAAGTATTGCGAGTATCAACAGAAGGTGTGGCGTTGCACCCATCGCAAAAGCGTATCGCAAACAGGGTAAGAATTTTCCTAATTTTTTAGGGAGACTTCGGTTCAGGTGTGGGTGCAGGCGCAGGCGCAGGTGCAGGCGCAGGCGCAGGCGCAGGCGCAGAAACAATCCGCGATGCTTTCATCTCTTTCAAATCAGCAAGTCTCTTTTGAGCATGTGAAATATCCTCAACAGCCTGAGGAGCCCGTTCGTTCAGTAGCGTTATAACTTGAGATTCGAGAACGATCGATGTCTCTATGTCACCTTTCAGTTCCGTAAGCTTAGAAAGAAACGTAAGTGAAGCCGCAAGATTGCGAGGGAAACTTCCTTCATCTCTTCGTCCATCCACCGCAAACTGTGCGTTTTTGATCGCCTCATCGAGCGTGACATTGTCCTTGATTTGAGTTGTGGCATTCGGGCTGGATGTCCCAGTTGCCAAAAGACAAAGAGTCTCGGCCAATGTTTGTTGTGCTTTCGTGACTGTTGGATGGTTTGCCCCATATCGAGGTGTGATCAAAGTCAGCGCGCTTCTTTGGTGAATGACCGAAAGTTCTGGTCGATTTCGTTCATTTTCGATGGCTGCAAGTAGTGCAAGATGTCGACCAAGACGCCAATCTGTACTGCCATACGTTTTGATCAGGACTTGGATTGATTCATCGGCGTAAACTTGGGCATCATCGAATCGCTTCGCTTTAGATAATGTTGTTGCCCTAGAAAAGAGCGACGTTATGAGTTCTAGGGGGTTTGGTGGATCAAATTTGCGTGTCATCGCAATTGATTCGTTGCCTATCTTGTCGCTGAGTTCCATTTCTTTCAAGTCGCCGTACACCATGCTGAGATGCATCATGGTCCTCGCTGTTGATTGATCGTTTGGAGGCAAGTATTGCTGTCGGAGTTTCAACGCCTCTTCATATGCAGCGCGCGATTCTGGAAGGCGAAGTCCACCCACCCAAAAAAGGGCTCGGCCATACTCATGCAGCGAATTCGCAAGAGTGATGTTACTTTTTGCATTTCCACTTTGTGCAATATCGCGTCGATATTGCACCGCAAGGCTCAAAGTCCGGGCGGCAGATTCATAGTCCGTAAGAGAAGTAAAAACTGGTCCAATCGTGTCTCGTACATCGTTTGCAATATCCTGCTGAGAGACAAGTTTTACTTCTGCTTCTTTTTCAACGAGTTTCAAAAAGTCTTGGACGGTTACAGAAGTCCCAGCTTGTGCTCCAGAGACATTTGAAGATTTGAGCGAAGTAATAAAAACATCAAGCGTCTGTTGGGCGCGTTGCTGTTGCTCTTGGGCCTTCGACCAAAGAAAACTCATCACAACTGCGAAAGTGATTAATGCGATGGCAGCGAGACTCCCAGCGCCGACAGCAATACGATTGCGACGAACAAATTTTCCCATGCGGTATCGCGTTCCAGGTGGACCAGCCAAGACCGCTTCGCCATCTAAATATCTGCGCAAATCAGCTGCAAGACCGCTGGCACTCTCGTATCGACGCGTTCGATCTTTTTCGAGGCAACGCATCGCGATCCAGTCGAGATCGCGTTTCAATAACTTTTCGAGAGATGCAGAATCGATGCGGCGAGCATCAGTGATGACTTTGCGCTCGTCAATTGAATTCTTAGCCAATTGAGCGCTTGGTCGCAGTGGCTCGGTCTCCATGATTGTTCGGTGCAATTGAGCAATCCCAGATCGCCTCAGCGTTTCAGATTCGATCGGAGCAGAGCGAACAAGCAGTTCGTAGAGGATGACGCCGATGGAATAGATGTCGCTGCGTGTATCGATATCAATCGAACCACCTTCCGCCTGTTCTGGGCTCATATACACGGGCGTTCCAACAAATTGTCCAAACTGCGTTTCGAGGACATTCTCGACGACACCCGCTGAGATCGCCTTTGCGATTCCAAAGTCAATCACCTTGGCTCGGATGCCTTCGTCGGTTTCTCCGACCAAGATATTTCCAGGCTTTAGATCGCGATGAACAACTCCCTTCATGTGGGCGTGTTGGATTGCGTCGCATATCTGTGCCAAGAGAGTGACACGCCCTCGTATATCGATTCGATGCTGATCGCAAAACGCAGTCAGCGGTTTGCCGACCGCATACTCCATCGCAAAATATGGCTGGCCTTGTGGAGTCGTGCCCGCATCGAAGACTTTTGCAAGACCTGGATGATCCATAATCGCAAGCGCTTGTTTTTCAGCCTCGAATCTCGCCAATGTCGAGGGAGAGGCGAATGCCGTCTTCATCACCTTGAGCGCAACTTTTCGGCGAACCGGCTCGGTTTGTTCTGCGAGATAGACGATGCCGAATCCACCTTCACCAAGTTGCGAAAGAATTTTATATCTCGCACCAGACTGTGATGCCTTCTGTGCAGGGACGCCATCGAAGGCAGTGCCTCCCCATGAGCGAGAATCGATTCCAAAGATAGGTGCTTCGGGGACTGCACTTACCCCTTCTTGTGCGGTGGAATCCGAAGTGACATCCATCGACCGATTCTTGCGAGGTTCGTCCTCAGGCAATATCGTTTTATCGTCGTTGGATGGCACCATTCATTATCAGTCTACCCTCAAAGTGGTTCAAAACAAGCGTTTTTGAAATTAACAAACGGTTTTCAACTTGTGTGCTTTCTATCGAACAATTGATTTTTCTCTAAAATTTTACATATTTTCTTGACATTTAAATATATGGATTCATAATGAAACCATTCTGTTTTATTCTTTCATAGGGGTATTTATTATGAAAAAAACATCCAAACTTTCTATAACAATTCTTGTGTGTTCATTGACTACAGTTGTCTTCGCTGGACCCGACTTTGATGAAGGCTCGAAGGATGCTGGATCTCTGCCATCAACTTCAACGCCGATCGCTGGAACTACGAACACGGAAGTCACAAGAGTGCGAGGTACGACGAGCGCGACAGCGTTGGTTGGTTCCGATCCCGTTGACATGTACCTATTGAAGACGGGGGCAGACCCGTACGCGTTAAAGATCGACATGAACATGGTGTCTGGAGGCGCTCCCATCTGGGCAGCGCGACTCACGCTGTTCAAGAAGGAGGTAATTTTTTGTGGCGGCGGCGCCGCCGGCCCCGGCTCCGCGCGCACATATGCCCGTCCAATCGCGACTGTCGTGAAGGCATCGTCTACACAGAGCTACCCGATCTTGGATGGAAGTGTCAGTCTGAACGGGGCTACTGGCGCGCCTACAGGCGGCAAGTTGGGTGCGCTCTTGTTACCCGGCAGCGAGTACTTCGTGTCTGTGAGTGGCGCCTCAGAATTGCCTTTTTGTACCAGGGAGAACTGCGATGAGTCAGGCACCGAGACGTTCTTCACCAACACCACCGGAATTGGGATCTACGGTCTTTCTGCATCCGTTACAAACGTATCCCATCTTTTGTCATGGAACGCTTTAGGCACAACGGGAGGCTCATACATAATGCCTACAACCGGCGTGTACCCTGTGCCCGCAAGCAGTTGCGACACGGCTACCTCAGTTGTGGGCAGCCCGACCAGCAAGGTTTTCGACTTCGCGTGGGCCCCTGAAGCGACGGGAATCGTGTCCTGCGCTGGACCAACCTGGCCAGTCAATCGCCAGTTCTTCTACGCATGGACACCTCAGTGCACCGGAACCGCGGTGGTCAAGACATGCGGAACCTTTGGTGGCGATTCGGCGATCGAAGTATTCGAGGTTGATCTCTGCAACCCAGATTATTGCACGGCGGCTACCACGACGCCTTTAGACTGCAATGATCAGTGCGGTACTGGGAATGCGTCAACGGTCTCTTTCACGGCCACGGCTGGACGGGAGTACTTGGTGCGTCTTGCCCGCGTGTCTTCAGTAGGGGGTTCGGCCTCCTGGAGTGGCACAATCACGTTCGATTGCACTGGGGCAGCGCCATCGGCGGACATGAACGGCGATGGAATTGTCGATGGAGCAGATCTCGCTCTGTTCCTTGGAAGATGGGGGACTAGCGGGAACTGACCAGCAGAAACAGACCAGCAGTCATAGCCCGGCGAGAGCAGATTGGCGACAACAGATCGGTAGCAACAGACCACCGAAACAGACCAGCAGCAATTGCCCGGCGAGAGCAGATTGGCGACAACTGATCCGTAGAAACAAACCGCCGAAACAGATTGCATAGATGAAAGTTTTTGCGTTATGTGCGTCGTCGACGTTTTCCAAGAGCAAGCGCAGATGAAATCGAAAGCAGTACAAGCGACCCTGGAGCAGGCACGATTGAATATTGAATGACAAGTGTTGGAGCAAATGCGCTGTTGAGTGATTCGCTCGAATCGAATCTGCGAGTTGTTCCAGGCCCAAACTCATCGCCACGAAGCATCCACCCAAACGCACTCTGCGGATTCGCAATCCAATCCTGAACATCTGCGGTCATTTGGGCAGAGGTCCACGAATAGAAACCGACATCACCGACTGAAAGCATCGAACTTGCGACAGAATGAAAATCGCCGCCAGGGGTATTCCAAAGCTCACCAGGAAGTGACGAATGCAACCAAGTCGCATCACCATTCAATGCAGTTGTGCCGCTTCCCTCGGTTCCCGATGCATCGCTCGCGCCTTCAGTCCAATGAGATGTCATACGATAGATCGAAAAATTATTGATCAGTGTGCTTGTGGAAGAAACATGCAAGCGAAGTGCTACGCTTTCAATCAATGCATTTTCAGGGAGAATTGAAGTGGTTTCGAAGGCAAGGAGCGCGCGTCGAAGTTGTGGCTGGTTTGTTGTTCCCGCAAAAAAATATTGCCCCGATCCATTCCCAAGCGCACCTGTAGCGCTTTCATAAAGCGTGGTGTCTCGAGATGCAGAAATTTGCATCATGTCAGCTGCGACTGGAAAAGAGATCAAACTGGTCAAACAGCCAACTATGAGAGAGCTTGCAGAACAACGGGCGAGCATAAATAAATTATGCCACGAGAATTGTCGAATGCAAGCGAATTTTTGAATTTATGAAGCCAGAGATAGAGAATAGAAGCAAAAAAGATTGTAAAAAATCATTTTTTGTCCTTGCCGTTGTCTTTGCCTTCGCCTCTGTCGTTTGGAGAACCTTTTCCACCTTTGGGACCAGACTGAGGTCCATTGCCACCATGCATGCCAGACTGAGGTCCATTGCCACCATGCATTTGTGGTGGTCCCTGCATTGACCATTCACCTGCGCCTCTGTCGTTTGGAGAACCTTTTCCACCTTTGGGACCAGGCTGATGTCCATTGCCACCATGCATGCCAGACTGAGGTCCATTGCCACCATGCATTTGTGGTGGTCCCTGCATGTTGAACTGCGGACCTTGCATACCAGGACCACGATCCATTTGGCGCGATCCAGAAATTCGCCCAATGACAAATGATAAGAATGCAATGCCGATGATCAGTGCCACCCAAAGCCAACGGCGAAGTCGTCTGACAGTGCGTTCGAGTTTTTCCAAGCGGACTTGATCGGGAGTTGATGGTGTTGTTGAGTCAGACATGGTGAACCTTTCTTTAAGAGTAAATGTTCAATGCAATTCTATAGAACTAAGTATCAGAAACGAAATCGGGGTGCCCTGCGAGTTCAGAACGAAATCAACGAATGGAATGTAGTCTTTGCAACCGCCGTTGGTTATTGAGCCATTCAATCTAAACATGCATTCCAAAAACATCCCAAAGTTTCATCTCGAAGGACAGGTGGTATTGGTCACTGGCAGCAGTCGGGGACTGGGGAAAGCGATCGCATTTGCACTTGGCGATGCAGGGGCGAAGGTTGCCCTGAATTATTGGAATGATTCGGTGAAGGCAAACGCAACAATTGCGGAGTTCAAGGCAGCTGGCTATGCCGGAGCAATGTTCCGTGGCAATGTGATTGATGAAATGGACGTGAATCGGATGTGTGACGAGATTGCAGCGCAATTGGGACCGATTGACACGCTCGTGATCAATGCGACTCCGGATCAACCGCACAAGCCGATCGAAGATTATGACTGGGCGTTTCATCAGTCGATGTTAGATTTTTTCGTCAAGAGTCCATTTTTGCTGACTCGAGCAACGCTTGCTCATATGAAGAAGCAGCGTCACGGACACATTATCAATATCACAAGCGAAGTTTTTCATCGCGGCGTTGGAAATTTCAGCCCATATGTCGCTGCGAAAGGGGCGCAGATTGGATGGACTCGAAGTATGGCGATGGAACTTGCGCCTTGGACTATCACGGTCAATGCGGTTGCTCCAGGTTGGATTCCAGTCGAGCGTCATGTGAATGATGCGCAGAGTGACAAGGATGGATATGAGGCGTTGATTCCCATGGGCAACTTTGGAACCCCACACGATGTTGGTGGAGCCGTTGTTTTTCTGGCAAGCGATGCGGCAAGATTTATCACAGGACAATCGATTCACGTCAACGGCGGAACCACCGTCTATTAAAGGAAACCACTATGCGAAGAACTTTGTTGGGAACATTGGCAGTGAGTTTGATCACGCTTGCTTCATTTGGCGGTGCGAATAATGCCGTCCCACCAAAGCAGCGGCAGGCTGAATTGGTGCTTGGATATACAAAAAATCCGATCGTGAAACCAAAGTTGGCATTTGTCACAAATGGTGTCGCAGATTTTTGGGTGATTGCACAGCGTGGCGCGGAGCAAGCTGGTGTTGATAGTGGTGCGATCGTCACTGTGCATATGCCCGCAGAAGGAATTGCAGATCAGAAGCGCATTATGGAGGACCTCGTTGCGCAGGGAGTCAAAGGTATTGCAGTCAGCCCAATTGATCCCGCGAACGAATTGGAGATTCTTGATCAGATTGCTGGGCGCACATTGCTCATCACACAAGACAGCGATGCGCCGGCAAGTGCAAGGCTTGCATACATTGGACTTGACAATTATGACGCAGGAAGGATGGCAGGGAAGTTGGTGAAGGAGGCATTGCCAAGCGGTGGAGAGATCGCAATTTTCGTTGGGCGTTTAGAGCAGGACAACGCGTTTCGTCGTCGACAAGGTGTGATGGACGAGATTTTCGATCGTGCTCGTGATGACACGCGCATCGAAAATCCGAACACGCCTATCACGATTGGGAAGTACACCGTTTTGAAAACACTCACAGATCAATTCGATCGCACGAAGGCGAAAGCCAATGTCGAGGACATGATGAGCGCAAATCCAAATCTTGGATGTGTAGTTGGACTCTTTGCATACAACCCAGTTCTTGCACTTGAAGCGCTGAAAAGCGGTGGAAAAATTGGCAAGATTAAAGTGGTTGGATTTGATGAAGCGCCAGAAACTTTGGCTGGAATCCGCGATGGATCTGTGCAAGGAACTGTGGTGCAAGATCCGTATAACTATGGGTATCGAAGTATCCAAATGCTCAACGCCGTTTGCCTTGGAAAACCAGACGCGCTTCCAAAGAGTGGATTTATCGATATCCCCGCCGTCACAGTGACGCCCGCAAATGTAGATGCATTCGAAGCAGACTTGAAGAAAAAGTTGGCTGGGAATGCAAGCGGAAATTCAGCGGGGGATACAGCGAAGTGACGGATGCTGCTCCCATCCTGCGGTGCAGGGGTCTGGGAAAAAGGTTCGCTGGCGTGCACGCTTTGCGCAGAGTCGATATTGATATTTATGCAGGAGAAATTGTTGCGATTGTTGGGGCAAACGGTGCGGGTAAGAGCACACTGATGAAAATCCTTGCGGGAGTTCTGACGCCAGATTCTGGCGAAATCTTGTTGTCTGGCCAACCGATTCGATTCGCTGGTGTGCGTGATGCGACGCGAGCTGGAATTGCGCTTGTTCATCAAGAGTTGAACTTGGCGGACAACTTGGATATTGCTGGGAATATTTTTCTTGGGTGCGAACCGAATCGATTTGGTTTTCTCGATCGCAAGACGATGCATACACAGGCGCGCGAATGGATTGAGCGTGTCGGACTTGATCTGTCGCCTGCAAGCGATGTGTCCGAGTTGTCGATTGGTCGCCGCCAAATGGTTGAGATTGCAAAAGCACTTTCGCTACGAGCAAAAGTGTTGATTTTAGACGAGCCAACAAGCAGTTTGAGTATGAGCGAGACCAGCCGCTTGCTGACGCTCATTCGAACGCTTGCGACTCAGGGAGTTGCGGTCGTCTATATCACGCATCGACTGAATGAAGTTCTCGATTGCGCTGATCGAGCAGTCGTACTGCGTGACGGTGCTCGTGTCGCAGATTTTTCTCGCGATCAACTGACACGAGAAGGACTTGTGCAAGCGATGGTGGGAACGGTTCAAGAAATCCGCCGTGCAGAAGTGCGATCTGCGAATGAGAAGTCAGAGGCGAGACTTGTTGTGCGCGGTCTGCAAACGCAGGCGTATCCAAAGTCGACTGTCACATTGTCCATCGGTAGGGGCGAAATCGTTGGGCTTGCAGGCATAGTCGGCGCAGGTCGCACAGAAGTTCTGCAGTCCATCTTTGGAATTGATCGTCGCACAGTTGGCGATGTTTCTCTCGATGGTCAAGCCGTTGCGCCTAATGATCCTGTTTCCGCCGCGCACCGAGGTATCGCAATGGTTCCCGAAGATCGACAGCGTGATGGACTGATGTTGCTGGACTCGGTTCGCATCAATGCGTCGGTTGTGAAGATCGCACGAGAGTCAATCGCAGGATTCATTCGCCGTGGAGCAGAACGAATGGGTGTTGCCCGAATAATCGACTTGATGAAAATTCAACCCGCTCTTCCAGAGCGACAAGTTGCGCTTTTTTCAGGTGGAAATCAGCAGAAAGTTGTACTTGCGAAATGGCTTTCCACAGAGCCAAAGGTTCTGCTGCTTGATGAACCAAGTCGCGGAGTGGATGTGGCTGCGCGTGCGGAAATTCATGCATTGATTCGGCAAGCTGCAAATCGCGGTGCGGCGGTGTTGTGTTCGATTAGTGATACCGAAGAGCTGTTATTGCTCTGCGATCGAATTGTCGTGATGCGCAAGGGGCGAATCGAAGGCGAGATGAATGCCGTCGACGCGACGGAAGAAGCAATTACTCGGTTGGCAGTTGTTGGTGTTGAAGTGAGTGCAAGATCAACGGAGGCTGCGGCATGAAAAAGATTTTGGGCATTACGGGAATTTTCCTGGCGATCGTGATCGCAACTTCGATTCTGTCTCCGAATTTCTTGACTGCATACAACATTGAAAATCTACTTCGACGCACTTCTCTCTTTGGCATCCTCAGCATCGGCGTCGGATTTGTGATACTCACTGCAGGAATCGATCTTTCGATTGGTGGTGTGGTTTGCTTGGCGGGAATATTGACCCCATATCTTCTGACTCAGATGGGATGGTCTGCACCCGAAACCGTCGCGGTCATTCTGTTGATGTCTGTGGCGATCGGATTCTTGCAAGGCGGGCTGGTCGCATTTGGACGCATTCAACCTTTTCTCGTGACATTATGTGGGTTGCTCATTTTCAGAGGGATTGCTCGCGGAGTCACGATGGATCAAACGCAAGGATTTCAAGGGAAATTTGCGGAACTTCGCTGGATTGGCAATGGTCGAATTTCGATCCCAGGGGTTGAAGAATTCTCACTTCCTGCACCAGTTTTATCGCTGATCATCATCGCAATTCTTTCAATGATTTTTCTCAATTGCACGGTGTGGGGAAGATGGATGAAGGCAGTCGGTCGCAGTCCAAGCGCCGCTCGATACAGTGGGATTCCAGTTGCACGACTGCAAATTCTTGCCTATTCCATTTGTAGTTTGTTGTCGGGCTTTGGTGGATTGCTTTTCGTATGCGATGTTGGCAGCGCACAACCAAGTGACTTTGGCAACTTTTATGAACTGTACGCCATCGCTGCAGCGGTGCTTGGTGGATATCGCCTCTCTGGTGGAGAGGGGAGTGTTGTTGGCGTCATCATTGGCGCGGCGGTGATGCAAGTCTTGCGCAATGCGATTGTTCTCGTATCTTGGTTGCCGTACACAGCGGAGTTTGCAGTGATTGGTCTTGTGATTTTAATCGGTGTTCTGGCAGATGAATTCCTGAGGCGATACGCGGCGAACCGCGCTCGTACTCAGGTGAAAGGAACTTCATGAATTCGGTCGTTCTAAAAAGTATCGTTGGCGTTGCAATTTGCACTCTCTGTTCCCTTGCGGTCTTTGGAGCCGCTTCACTTTCTCCAACCAAACAGAAAGCATCTTCTATGATTGCAAGCGTTACAGTCGCGGACTATGGAACGGTGAATGGGCAGCCAGCGCATCTCTGGACTCTTACAAATTCCAATGGAATGGGTATGAAAGCAACTGATTATGGAACGATTGTGACTGAACTTTTCGTTCCAGATTCCAAAGGAAAATTTGTAGATGTTGTACTTGGGAGATCTTCGGTGCAGGAGTACATCGACCGCACTCAATACTTCGGATGCACTGCAGGGCGGTGTGCGAACCGAATCGCCAAAGGTCAGTTCACGATTGATGGAAAGTCGTCTCAGGTGACTTGTAATAATGGAGTCAATTCTCTGCACGGTGGCGCGAAGGGTTTCGACAAGGTGTTGTGGAAGGGTGATTCAGGGATGAAAGAAGGCAACCCATTCGTAACTTTCACATACACCAGTAAAGATGGCGAAGAAGGGTTTCCTGGAAATTGCACTGCTGTTGTGACATACACGCTTACAAACAAGAATGAATTGCGTGTTGCGATGAGTGCAACGACCGATGCGCCAACGCCTGTCAATCTTGCGCATCATTCATATTGGAATTTAGGCGGACACAATTCTGGAGTGATTGTGCAAGACGAGTTGATGATTCCTGCTGATTCTTTTACTCCAGTGGATGAAACCTTGATCACAACTGGCGAGATCAAGTCCGTCGCAGGTACGCCATTTGATTTTCGCAAGATGAAAACGATTGCCAAGGACATGGGACAGTTGCCTGCGACAGCAACCGATCCTGGCGGATTCGATCACAACTGGGTGATCAATGGAGCGAAGGCGGGGGAGATGCGTGAATGTGCTGTTTTGCGCAGTCCCAAGAGTGGAATCGTGATGACAATCACCAGCAATCAACCAGGGATTCAGTTTTATACGGGTAATTTTCTAGACGGAGTTCCTGGAAAGAATGGCGCGGTTTATGCCAAGAACAACGCGCTCTGCCTCGAGACGCAAGCCTTCCCAGACAGTATCAACAAGCAAGGAATTGCAGGATGGCCCGATGTGATCTTGCGATCTGGGCAGACCTATCAACATGAAATGGTGCATGCTTTCACGGTTGAGTAGGAGGTTCTGAAGATGATGTGTGCAAGCGCGGCGCGATTGCGCGATGATGTCGAGCGACGACACAGCCACTGAAACAGCCGCTGAAACAGCCGCGGAAATGCATAAGTGTGTAGCCGTGAAAAGTCCTCTCGGGGCTCAGACAGTCCTCGGCGACCGACACGATCCGGTTTGCGATTTTTTTTTGCAAGTGCCGTCGGCCGCCTGCGGAACTCGCCCGAGAGAACTTTCCAACGGCTGGACACGCAAGCAGAAGTGCGACTGAAATAGCTGCGAACACAGCCACTGAAACAGCCGCGGACACAGCCACTGAAACAGCCACTGAAACAGCCACTGATACAGTCACTGATACAGCCACTGATACAGCCACTGATACAGCTGCGGAAATGCATAAGTGTGTAGCCGTGAAAAGTCCTCTCGGGGCTCAGACAGTCCTCGGCGACCGACACGATCCGGTTTGCGATTTTTTTTGCAAGTGCCGTCGGCCGCCTGCGGAACTCGCCCGAGAGAACTTTCCAACGGCTGGACACGCAAGCAGAAGTGCGACTGAAACAGCCGCGGACACAGCCACTGACACAGCCGCGGACACAGCCACTGAAAATGCAAGAGTGAGCAGCCGTTTTGTCGGCTGTTTAAGCGACTACCGCGCTTGTGCTGTTACGCAATAACTTGTCGAATCGGTGCGGCGCCTTCGACGCCAACAAGTTTCTGATCCAGCCCTGCATAAAAATATGTCAGCGCATTTGGATCGATTCCAAGTTGATTGAGAATCGTTGCGTGGAGTTGCTTCACATGGAATCGTTCTCCAACACCGATGGAACCCAGTTCGTCTGTCTCCCCGACAGAAATGCCGCCTTTGATTCCACCGCCGGCCATCCACATAGTAAAGCCCCACGAATTGTGATCACGACCAGTTCCCTTTGCATATTCAGCAGTGGGCTGACGACCAAATTCGCCGCCCCATACAACAAGGGTGTCATCGAGCATTCCTCGGCGCTTGAGATCCTTCAATAGTGCAGCGACCGGTTTGTCTGTTCGACCTGCGTGATAATCGTGATTCTTTTTCAAATCATCGTGCGCATCCCAATTTGCATCGTTATGCGATCCACCAGAATAGATCTGCACAAATCGCACGCCACGCTCGACAAGTCTGCGCGCAAGGAGACACTTGCGTCCAAAATCTTCCGTCTGGGGTTGGTCCATTCCGTACAGACTCTTTGTTTCTGCAGTTTCTCCAGAAAAATCAATCGTTTCTGGAGCAGTTGATTGCATGCGATATGCCAACTCATAACTTTCGATTCGACTTTCGAGATCTGCATTACCGCTGCGCAGAAGCGCATGGCGTGTGTTCCACATCTTCAATCGATCAAGCAATTTGCGCTGTGCGGTTTCTGATCGTGAGCTTGGAGTCGCAAGATCGAGAATCGGATCGCCTTTTCCGCGCAGGACGCATCCTTGATAGAGCGCAGGCATATATCCACTGGTCCAATTCTTCGCACCACTGATTGGACCACCAGTTTCATCAAGCATCACTACGAAGCCAGGAAGATTTTGGTTGACAGTCCCCAGACCATAATTGACCCAGGATCCCATTGATGGCGCACCGCCAAGAAGCTTGCCTGTGTTCATCATCAACATCGCACTGCCGTGAATGGGACTTTCGGCATACATACTCTTGACGAATGCCATGTCATCAACGCAAGTGGCCATATGCGGGAAGAGATCGCTGACCCACGCTCCTGATTGACCGTGCTTTTTGAAATTCCACTTTGGTCCGACGATCCGACCTTCGTTTTTATCACCGCCGCGACCTTTGGTTTTCACTTGGATCGTCTGCCCGTCATACTTAAAGAGATCTGGCTTGTAATCAAATGTGTCCACGTGACTTGGTCCGCCATACATAAAGAGGAAGATCACGGACTTCGCTTTGCCAGGGAAATGCGGCAATTTCGCGGCAAGTGGATTGACCGCAGGAAGCGGGGTGGATCCATCAAACGCGAGAGCTTGTTTCTGAAGAAAACCATCTTTCGCCAACATGCCTGCAAGTGCAACACTGGTAAACGAACCTCCAGCTTGCCAGAGAAATTCTCGGCGAGTATGACCGCAGAAACTATTGAGCGGTTGTTGTGGTTGATCAGTCGACATACATAAACTCATTACTGTTGTAGATGGCAAGAGTGAGAATATTCATCGCATCAGATTCTGACATAGATTCAGCCGATTGCAAATCGGAGAGAAACGCCATTGCTTCGTCGATCTCTAGCGGTTCGATCGCACGACCATATGCCAAGCGCATTGCGCGTTCGACTTGCGCTTTCACATTGTTCGGATACTCGCGGCGGATTCTGTCTGCGAAGACGATCGCTTGTTCATTGGTCAATTTGCTATTGAGCATTGTGAGCGCTTGCGTCGGTTGGATGGTTGAGAATCGCACTGGGCACGGATTATCAATATCCGCTTGATCGAATACTGCAAGGAGCGGATCTTGAAGAGACCGCTTGGCATGGATGTAAACACTACGACGTGGCCACGATGCTTGTTCTGACAATGGCCAGACTTCTTCGGGTTTGCTACTTGTTGCAAGAACTTCTTCAGGCATCGGCGGGCGAATTCCTGGACCGCCCATCGCAGGATTGAAAGAGCCATTTACAGCAAGAAGAGTGTCACGAACTTCTTCAGATTGCAGCCTTCGCAGGCGAAAATGCGAGAGATTTTCATTGGCAGGGTCTTTCGCCAAAGCGTCGGCACTTGCATTGCTCGACATTTGATATGTGGCGCTTTTCATAATCAGTCGGTGCATCTCCTTCATACTCCATCCGCTTGCGACGAATTGCTTTGCCAGCCAATCGAGAAGTTCAGGATGCGTTGGTAATTCTCCAAAGTGTCCGAAGTCATTTGGTGTTGGACAAATCGCTCGATCGAAATGATGTTGCCAGATACGGTTCGCCATCACGCGCGAAGTGAATTGATTGCTCGGATCGGTGATCCATTTCGCCAATGCGAAGCGGCGGCCACTTGATTCGCTCTCATAGACCTCCATCGCATTGCCCATTGAAAGCGAAGTGCCTTGCGCAATTTCTGGCACGGCATGTTGGACTTCTCCTGCTGGTGCGTGTGGGCTCCCTCGCGTAAGAACATGTGTGATCTGTGGGTTTTCTTGTTCAACAGCGCAGAGAATTTCCACCCCACGCCAAGAAGGTGGTTCGAGTTTCTTCAATGTCTCATAGGAGTTGTGCCATTGAGCAGCTTGATCTTTGCCGCGATTCTTTTCTGTCGACGCAAGAGTGTCTGATGGAACGCCGACACTTGTTGCCATACTTATGAGTTCGGTTTGATCGAGCACGCGGTCATACAGTCGAACTTCGTCAATCATTCCCGTGAATGCACCGCCACCTGGACGCATGCCGCCAATGATCAAATTCGTAGGTGATTTTAAGGTTTGCTTGCCGCCAACTGCGCGCATCGCTTCAAGTCCATCAATCCACAAGATAATTTCGCCTATGGATTTCGATCGCGTAAGCGCAACATGGTGCCACTGTCCATCGTTGAATCCTGGCGCACTGTGTACAAATGTTTCTGGATTTCCAACACCAGCAGCGATGACTCCACCTCCAATGATCGAGATGCCGAAGTCGTCGACAACTCCTGGAATCTCGCCATCGATAAGGCCTGTGCCTGTGAACCAACGAGGGTCAGATTCTGTTCCCTTTGCGATTCGATCGGTGTTGAACCAGAATGAAATAGTAAAATCGTCGCCGATTATTGAAGGAATTGAAATGCGGTCGTCGCCACCATCAAACGAGCCAGCAAGACCGAATCGTCCAGGCTTTTCCCATCCAAGATCGATGACTTTTCCATTCGCATCGCTGATTGAACATTTCAAGATTGCACGGTCTTCTTCTGGCGCATCCTTCTTTGTCTCAAAGGCATAATGTGCAGTCAGCCCATTGCTTCTGGCACGATCGACTTCTGGATTGGACGATTCGATAGCAAGAAGTTCGGCGATGAGTGCGCTTCTTTGCTCGCGCCACTTTTTGCGCATTGCTTGATAGTCGACCATTCCAAAATCTCTTGAGATTGAACGAATAACATTCCCAGACTCAATACCATTGCCAGCAAATGTCTTATATGGCTTCAGTCCTGCGAAATTTGCTGCGAAAGCGTAATAGTCGCTCTGTCGAATTGGATCGCCTTTGTGATCATGACAGCGTGCGCATCCAATTCCCATGCCGAGCATTGTTCGTGCTGTGGTATCGACAATTCCATCGAGATCATCTGCGAGTGCCTGTTTGATATCTGGCACTTCGTCGTCCCACATTCCCAGTCGGTAGTAACCAGTTGCAACCATCGTGTCGAATGTTCGGTCTGGCAATTCATCGCCGGCAAGTTGTTCGGTCAAGAATCGGTCGTAAGGTTTGTCGTTGTTGAATGCAGCGATCACCCAATCGCGATATCTCCAAGAACCTGGTTTATCGCTATCTCGCTCGAATCCATTTGTGTCTGCGTATCGAACAAGGTCGAGCCAGTACCGACCCCATCGTTCGCCGTAATGTGGACTCGCCAACAATCGATCGATCAATTCACTCCAAGCTTGCGGACGAGTATCTCGGACAAACGCATCGACTTCTTCTGGCGATGGTGGAAGGCCAGTGATGTCATAGAACGCACGGCGAATGAGTGCGACGCGATTTGCTTGAGGCGCTGGGGAAAGTCCGATCGTCTCAAGCTTTGCAAGAATGAAACGATCGATGTCGTTCTTGCACCACGATTGATCTATCACCTGTGGCGGAGATTGTTCTAAAATCGGGGCATACGACCACCATTTTCGTTCTTTGTCGAAATCAATAACTTTGATGCGCGTCGTTGATGGCTTCACAACATCTTCGCCATTTGCTGTCCCCAACAACAGAGTGGTGAAGAGCCCAAGCAAGATCGGAGAACGCATAGTGGAAGTGTAGGTTTGAGAGAGCCCAACTGGCCCCTGATTTTTACCATCGACTTTATGGAGAAGGCTTCTGAATCGGCTCACTCTTCAATTGAATAGTCGTCGTTTCACCTGCAGTGAGATTGAGTTTCGCATCTGCCACGGCATATCGATCTGTACGAGCAAGAGCGGCGAGAAACGAACTTTCGAGAGTCATCTGTTCAGGCGGACCAGCCATCTTGGTACTCATCATTTGCCCGAAACGAATTTGCCCTTCATTGGCAGATTCGACAGAACCGCCAAAGCGATTCACTCCAGAGAATCCATTCACTCGTCCTGAGCCATCAAAGATGAGGGTTGGTGGCCGCTGAGTTTCTACTGCTACGCCATCGAGTGTGATGCATATCCAATTTTGGCCTGCAAGAGATGTGATCGGCGGGATTGCTGATTTCGACTGAGAATCACATCCACACAAAAAATAAAATGCAAAGATCACTGCGGTCATTTGAAAGCAGTTTTTCATTTGACGCAAGAATAGGAGACTTTATAAATATGCGTAGCATTATCGATCAATGATCACAATCTGCATTTCGGTAATTCTTATGGCGCATTCCACTGTTCATCAATCCACGCCGACTCCGCCAATCGCTCCTCGCAATCCTTTCACGATCAAAAGTCCGCACGGAGATCGCATTGACGAGTACTACTGGATTCGAGATGACGATGCAAAGACGAAGCGTCCTGAGATCCTCGCGTATCTCAATGCAGAGAATGCATATACCGATGCAGTGACTGCAGCACTCGTTCCACTTCAAGAAAAAATCTTGGGAGAAATTCGTGGTCGAATCAAAGAGGATGATCAGTCGCCGCCGACTTATGACAACGGATACTGGTACACCACTCGGTTTGATACTGGCGCGGAATATCCTGTTTACGAGCGGCAACCGGGAACGCCCCAAGGCGCGACGCCGAATGCACCAGTAGAAATTTTGCTTGATGGTCCTGCGCTTGCAAAGGGAAAGCCTTTTTATTCAATTGGTGCAGTCAAAGTAAGTCCTGATAATCAATGGCTCGCTTGGACCGATGATGTGACGGGTCGTCGCATCAGCACACTGCGATTTAAGAATCTGCGAACTGGCGTGACAGCCGTGGATGCGATACCAGGTGTTCTTGAAAATGCTGCGTGGGCTGCGGACAACAAGACAATTTTTTATATTCGCCAAGATCCTGTTTTATTGCAAACAGGGCCTGTGTATCGCCACGAGCTTGGCAGTGATTCTACGAAAGATGTGCTTGTATATAACGAAGCAGATCTGACTCTTGGGACGAGCGTTCAATCAAGTCGTGGGAACGACAAAGTACTGATTATGATGGATGGATTTGATACGACTGAACTTCGCGCAGTTTCCGCGAATCAGCCAACGATGGTTCCGTCGATCATCCTTCCTCGTCAAGCAGGTGTTCGAAATTATGCAGATTTTCTCAATGGGAAATGGTTCATTCGGACAAATGAGAACGCACTCAATTTCAAGTTGGTCGAGGCCCCCGAAGGTGATGCAAATGACCGAAGCAAATGGAAGGAGTTGGTCGCAAGTCGTCCAGAGATTTCGCTTGATGACTTCGCGATCTTTGCAGGGGCGATTGCCGTTGCCGAACGATCCGATGCAAATTCGATTGTGCGTGTCATTCCTTGGGGAGAAAAGCCAGCGTGTGCGAAGGCATTCACAGTTGCTTCGGATGAGTCTGCATTTTCAATGGGGCTTGGTACGAACCTCGATCCTGCTCTGAAGAGCGTGCGTGTGAATTACACTTCGATGGTCACACCACGAACCGTGTGGGATGTGGACTTTGCGACAGGTGCGCGGACTGTCCGCAAAGTGCAACCAGTCATTGGTTATGACAAGGTGCTCTATGAAACCGATCGAATCTGGGCGCCATCGCGTGATGGAAAGCGCATTGCGATTACGATTGCTTGGCGCAAGGACCGATTCAAGCGCAATGGCACTGCGCCGGTCTATCAAGAGGGATATGGCGCATATGGTCTTTCGTCCGATGCCGAGTTCAGTATCAGTCAGATTTCGCTACTTGATCGGGGTTTTCTGGTCGCGACTGCACATGTACGAGGCGGTGCGGATTTGGGGCAGAGTTGGTACGAAGATGGAAGGTTGAGCAATAAGAAAAATAGCTTCAACGATTTTGAAGATGCAACGGATTATCTTGTGAAGGAAAAATATGGGTCGAAAGAGAAGATATTTGCAACGGGGGGTTCGGCTGGTGGATTATTAATGGGCGTAGTCGCGAATCAGGCAGGAGAGAAGTATCTCGGAATTGGTTTGCATGTGCCGTTTGTTGACGCATTGACGACGATGCTTGACGAATCGATTCCTTTGACGACCAATGAATGGACGCAGTGGGGTGATCCTCGGGAAAAGGCCGCTTATGAGTACATCGGGTCGTATTCGCCTTACGACAACATTCAGAAGAAGGCGTATCCAGCGATGTTGGTTACGACGGGATTGTGGGATTCGCAAGTGCAGTATTACGAACCTGCGAAATATGTCGCCAAGATGCGAGCGATGCGCACCGATAAGAAACCACTGATTTTTCGAATCAATATGGATGCGGGGCACGGCGGCAATTCAGGAAGGTTCAATCGTCTGAAGCAAGTTGCTCTTGAATATGCTTTCTTCGTTGATCTTGCGAATATGCCAGCGAAATAAGTTTGTGGTTTTGAGGAGGAGATTGATATAGCCGCGGATACAGCCGCGAATACAGCTACGGATTCAGCCGCGGATTCAGCCGCGGATTCAGCCGCGGAATCGCATAAGTGAGCAGCCGTGGAAAGTCCTCCCGGGGCTCAGACAGTCCTCGGCGACCGACACGATCCGGTTTGCGAAATTTTGTTTGCAAGTTCAGTCGGCCGCCTGCGGAACTCGCCCGAGAGAACTTTCCAGCGGCTGGACACGCAAGCGGAAGTACGACTGACACAGCCACGGATACAGCCGCGGATACAGCCGCGGATACAGCCACCGATACAGCCACGGACACAGCCACTGAAACAACTGCGGAACTCGCTTTGAGAGAACTTTCCAGCGCTGGACACGGTTATCGATGTGCGGCTGAGATAATTTTTGTAGTACGAATTCAATAAAAAACCCGAAGTGTGATGCTTCGGGTTTGATTCGAAAAAAGCGGGCGAAGGGACTCGAACCCTCGACATCAACCTTGGCAAGGTTGCGCTCTACCACTGAGCTACGCCCGCAAATCAGACTCCTCCAATGGCCTCAGAGCCATTGCAGAGGTCTGATGATAACAGTTTCGGATGGACTGACAAGTTAAGTAATGAACGAAAGATTTCCAAGAAGAATGCATAATTGCATTCTCCATTTACTTATGCTCTCAACATGTTTCGATTTTTCTTGATCACTGGGCCTTTCATTTGCCTTTTGCTTGGATCATCAGAATCCACACATCGAGTCGAGTCGCCCACAATCACTCAAGTCATTTTGATCAGCGTCGATGGTTTGCGTCCAGAGTTGTTGCAAGCGCCGCTGATTGATAAACATCCATCAATGGCTCGTCTGTTGCGTGGGCCCCATACATTGGAAGCTCGTACGGATCCCGACTCGACTGTCACACTTCCCAACCATATTGGAATGGTGACGGGTCGACTTTTCGCTGGGCCATCTGGACATGATTGGCTTGGCAATACAGATCCACCAAAGCCTGGGGAAGGCGGAACAATCAGTGAGATGCACGGCGAATATGTCGCAAGCATATTTGATGTTGCGAGTGATCATGAAGTCGCCACTGCTGTTGTTGTTGGCAAGTCCAAGTTCATATTGTTGGATCAGAGTTATGACGAAACCAACGGGGCGTTGGACACAGTTGACGCAGATAATGGGCGTGACAAGATCGACGCATTCATCATTTCCAAAGAGATCGATCAAATCACAGCGGAAACATTGAAATTCATTCGTGATACCGCTGTGAAAGGTGGACGAAGTTTATCCTTCGTCCACTTCGCAGAGCCCGATATCGCAGGTCATGCTGGAGCGTGGGATTTTGCGGACGAATCGGATTATCGAAAAGCAATAGTTCGCGTTGATAATGCAATTGGTGCATTGCTATCCAGCATCGATGCTGATCCGCTTCTTCGCGGACAAGTGGCAATTGTGCTGACGTCTGATCATGGCGGCGGCGTCCCTCCGCGCAGTCATACTGATGCGAAAGCTCCTATTAATTTTACGATTCCATTTCTTGTATGGATGGGAGTCGATCAACAACCTTCGGATCTTTATTCGATCAATCCCAAGCAGCGCACGCGTCCAAATGCAACAGAAAATCCGCTTGCGAATGCGCCACAGCCAATTCGAAACTCGGATGCGGGCAATGTGTCTTTGATGCTTCTTGGATTGCCAGCGATTCCAAATTCGACGGTGAATGGCGCGCAGGATCTTCTTCTTGTTCCTAAGGCGAGTACACCAGTGCAATGACCTTTGCCATTGGATCGAATTTGCTTGCAACAATTCCAGCGCGCCATTTGCGACGCATATGCCGATGACCAAACCAAAAAAGCCACTGGGAATAGTTCGAACCAGAACTTGAAAGCCCAATGATCAGTGATCTGCAGTTGGCATTCCCATCCCTTGTCGATCTGGATAAGGTGGTATTGGAACAGCTTTGAACGGCTGTTCGCGAATCGCTTTCTCCATCAAGTCGACAGCAACGTCGATTTGCGGATCGATTCCACCTCGCGATGGTCCGCCATGCATCACAGCAGGATCATCAATAACCAAGACGTCTGGATCAACACCATGACCTTCGACGCCCCACGTTCCATCGGTTTCGTAAAACGCAAACTTTGGCACGCGCACTCCGCCACCGTCGACCAGACCAGGGTTTCCAGAAATGCCTACGAGTCCGCCCCATGTTCGAGT
>CAMBWI010000044.1 GCA_945871445.1 Singulisphaera sp. GP187
ACGCCAGCTGCAAAGCCACCAGTTCAAGAGAAGAAAAAAGCAGAAACGGCAAAGGAAGCAACTGAACCCGCACCTGCCACAACTCCCGAGGCGGACATTCCACCAGAAATGCAGAAGTATGCAAAGATGGCAAAGAGTGGCAAGTTCAAGGAATTCATAAAGCTTGCTGCCGAGCGTCAAGCGCTCTATGTGAAATCATCTGCGCTTCGAATGGAGTTGCGCGCAACGGAAGTGACTCAAGCACAACTGGATGCAGTTGCGAAAATTCAAACTGAAATCGGAAAAATGGGCGATCGCATGGATACTTTCAGTTCAGGAAAAGAATGGACTCAGGATGATTATGTGACGATGGATTACATCGTGAGTGAGCAGATGCGTTTGAATCCGATCAAGTAATCATTCAAAAAAACATTCGAAGAGTTCGCCGTATGCCACTGACTTGCAATATCGACCAACGAGGACGAAATATGCGAATCGCGATTGGTGCGATGATCGATGGGGCTGGCTGGATTTTGCTGATTTGCAAGTTTTTTGGAATGATCGCAGGCGATTGGCCGTGGTTTGTAGGTACTGCTGCAGTCATTGGTGGATTGTTCATGATCGTTGAAGGAGTACTTGGTTGGTGTGTCGTCCGCGGAATGGGATTCAAGACACCCATCTGATTCTGTGCTTACTCTGCGTTGATTCGACCAGACCAACCCGATGAGTTGCAATCACAATTACTCTCGAACTGACTGCCCAAATAAAAATCCGCTTCGTGATCCCGATTTGTTGTCCGCAATCCTGTGTGGGTCATTTCTGCTTGCGGGAGTCATTGCCCCAAGATTCGGCGCAGACGAATTCACCGCGCAGATTCTGTTGTGGATTTCCTGTGCAGTTGGTGGATGGCACGTCACTATTCGATCCTTTGCACAGCTCTTTCAATTTCGATTGGATGTTGATCTCTTGATGCTGGTCGCAGCGATTGGCGCTGGAGTGATCAATCAGTGGGAAGAGTCAGCGATATTGCTCTTGCTGTTTTCTTTAGGCCACGGACTTGAAGGACTCGCCACCGATCGTGCGCGCAATGCCATTCGTGCGCTTGGAACTTTGACACCAAAGGTTGCGCGCGTTGTGCGTGGTGGCATCGAAGAGGAACTGCATGTCGAATCACTTGTAGTCGGCGATCAAGTGCGCGTGATGCCTGGCGAGCGAATCGCTGTCGATGGAGATGTCAGCGAAGGCGAAAGCGCTGTGGATCAAAGTCCGATCACTGGCGAAAGCGTGCCTGTACGAAAAATGGTGGGATCGTCTGTCTATGCCGGAACGGTCAACGGCGATGGGCTGATCCTTGTGACGACAACCAAACTGGCGTCGCAGACAACCATGGCGCGGATGGTCAAGTTGGTCGAAGAGAGTCAAGCAAATAAAGGCAACACGCAGCGGATGACTGAGAAATTTACGCGCATCTATACGCCGATTGTTTTGGCGAGCGTGCCGACAATCATCTTTGTGCTGATGACTTTTTTCAGTATGAATTTCGCAGAAGCATTTCTGCGTGCGATGGCTGTGCTTGTTGGAGCGTCGCCATGCGCGTTGGTCATCTCGACTCCAAGTGCTGTACTTGCTGGCATCGCACAAGCTGCGCGCAGTGGTGTGCTGATCAAAGGTGGAATGCATTTGGAATCGCTTGGGACTGTGCGTGCGATTGCGTTCGATAAGACCGGTACGGTGACGCGAGGCCGTCCCGAAGTCACAGATATTGTCGCAAGCGAAGGATCAACAGAGCAAGATGTGCTGAGTATTGCACTTGCACTCGACCAGCATTCTTCGCATCCACTTGCGCTCGCAGTTGTTCGACGCGCAAAGAACGATGCGGTGGGCGCACGGGACATTCAATCTATTCGCGCAATTCCAGGGCGTGGCGTTGAAGGGATGATTGCAAGTGACCGTGCGTTGATCGCGGGTCCACGCACTTTCGGCCGTGATGAAAATCCAAAGATTCCAAATGCGCTTCGACTGCGCATCGAAAAACTTGAATCTCAAGCGCGAACTGTCTCTGTCATTTCGCTGGGCGATCGAGTGGTTGGAGCGATTGCAATGACCGATCTCGTGCGTCCAGATGTTGCGAAGATTTTTGCGAGATTGAAAACGCTTGGGATTCGCAGACTCGTCATGCTGACTGGTGACAATGCGACTGTCGCAAGCGTGGTTTCCAAGCCGCTTGGAATCGACGAGGTGAAAGCAGAATTGCTTCCAGAAAATAAAATTGTGGAAGTACGGGCATTGATGCAGACTTGGGGATCGGTTGCGATGGTTGGTGATGGCGTGAATGATGCTCCTGCGCTTGCGACTGCCACTGTCGGCATTGCGATGGGAGCGACAGGAACTGATGTCGCGCTCGAAGCGGCAGATGTTGCATTGATGGCGGATGATTTGTCAAAGTTGCCGTTCGCGGTTGGACTCAGTCGCCGCGCACGGCGAACAATCATGCAGAATGTTGTGATATCGCTTGGAGTTGTTGGGATGTTGATCCCATTTACGATCACTGGTGTTGTGCCACTGAACTGGGCGGTTGTCCTGCACGAAGGAAGCACCGTGGTCGTTGCGTTTAATGCACTCAGACTTTTGCGATACCGAGATCTGCCACTATGAGAAGATTTTCAACGCAAACAATTCTTGCGCCAGTGGTTTTCGCGGGATTGATTCTTGGAACGACATTGCACGCGGATGATGCAACGCCCGCCACGATTGCGCTCATCAAGAGTACGATCACCGCAGACGCTCTTCGCGCCGATGTCGCGGAACTTTCGAGCGACGAAATGGGCGGACGATTTTTTCGCAGTCCATTTGCAGAGAAAGCGGCGAAGTGGATTCAAGCCAGATTCGAGTTGATCGGTCTTGCTCCAGGTGCCGCGAGTGATTCGTATCGACAGCCGATTGATAAAAATGTCGAGAGTGGCCCAAACATAATCGCCACCTATCCCGGTCCTGGTGATGGATTCATTATTGTGAGTTCGCACTATGACCACCTGCGGCCAAAGCGCACTGGTGAAGATAAAATTTTCAATGGTGCAGACGACAATGCATCTGGGGTTGCTGGCACACTTGCTGTTGCGCGCGCAATGAAGGCGTGCACGAAGGCGGGAGATGGTGCTGGATGCACAATCATCTTCATCGCTTTCAACGGTGAAGAAGCGGGACTTCTTGGCTCGTCGGCATATGTAAAGTCGCCAACTGTTCCACTAGGTCAGATTCGCGGCGTCTTCAATATGGACATGATCAGTCGTGGTCCGCCAAGAGAGATTTTTATTGATGGCGGAAAAGTTGGCGAGCCTGTTGTTGCCGCACTGAAAAAAGCCAACCAATCTATCGGATTGAAGTTGCATCTCGATGAACATCCAGACTGGTTGGATCGCAGTGATCAAGGACCATTTCTGCGCAAGAATGTTCCTGCGGTTCTTTTTTCCGTCGAAGACCACGAGGATTATCACCAAGTCACCGATCATGTAGAGAAGATCGATGCTGGACTTGCTGCGGAAGTTGCCCAGTTGGTTGCGCTTGCAGCGATCAATATGTCACACGATGCTTTCACTCCACGGGCAGAAGCCCCGAAGCCTGTGAAAATTGCAGAGCCTGCGAAGACGGAGCCTGCGAAGGCAGAGCCACAGAATCCGACAGCACATTGAGACAGCCGTGGAAAGTCCTCTCGGGGCTCAGACAGTCCTCGGCGACCGACACGATCCGATTTGCTACATTTTGATTGCAAGTAAAGTCGGCCGCCTGCGGAACTCGCCCGAGAGAACTTTCCAGCGGCTGGGAACGCAAGTAGTAATACGACTGTAACAGCCACTGACACAGCCACGAATACAGCCACGGAATTGCGTAAGTGTGCAGCCACAGAAAGTCAGTTTCCATGACTCCATGAATCGCAATTGCAGTGTTCAGCGTGCGTATGTCTTGATCAATTTTTCAATTCGTGCTATGGCTTGCATCACTCGAGCGCGTGGCAAACGTCCGGTGGCAATGGCTTGCGAAAGTGCTTCGACTGCTTCACGCTGCCGATCGATTCGGTGGCAGACCAACAAACAATCAACGCCAGCTTCGATTGCACGGACGGCTGCTTCGCCGATTCCCATTCGATCCGCGATCGCCCCCATCTCCAGATCGTCGCTGAAGACAACGCCATCGAATCCGATTTCATTTCGCAAGACACCCTCGATCACTTTGCGACTCATCGTTGCGGGGACGCCTGGATCAACCGCTTCAAAGACAACGTGAGCTGTCATAATTGAAGCGACCCCAGCATGCGCCGCTGCGATGAACGGCGGAATTTCCGTTGTACGCAGACGATCGAGCGCATGAGGCAGTCGGGGCAAATCCAAATGGCTATCCAAATCCGTATCACCGTGGCCTGGAAAATGTTTTGCACAAGCTGCAACGCCACCAGATTGCATCGCCTGAATGAACGCAGTCGCGCACTGAGATACAACTTTTGGATCGCGACCAAACGAGCGCGCGCCAATGACAGGATTGGAAGCGTTGCTGTCGACATCGACGACGGGCGCAAAGTTGACATCAAAATTCGCAGCGCGAAGTTCTTGGGCAAAAATTTTGCCGATGCGAGTGGCTTCGGCGATACTTCCAATCCCAAGCGCACCGATTTCGCGCATTGGAGGAAAGATCGTCATCCCTTCAACCAAGCGAACAACACGACCACCTTCGTGATCAAGCGACGCAAAGATCTTTGGATTGCCTCGTGCAGCGGATTCGATCTTGATCGCACGAACCAAATCCCCTGCACCTGCGTGAGTTGTTGCATTGCGAGCGAAGAGGATCACTCCACTGACGCCTTCACGCAGCATCTCGCGCAGTGAATCATCGACAACAGGTCCTGCAAATCCCACGCACAAAAGTCTGGCGGCAAGCTTTCGGTCGCTGTCTGATGGCATACAGCGAAATGTAACCGTGAATACTCAGATGCACTCTCTGGAGATTTGCGGTATAGAAAGAGCAATGTCGATGCACGCAATGACCCGCGCAATTCGAGAACGCAATTATGCGGTATTCGCTTTGGGTTTTGCGTTCTCTGGATTTGCTTTACAGATGATGACGACTGTCATCTTGTGGGATCTCTGGCTGAAAACCCATGATGCGTTGGTCTTGGGAATCGCAGGATTGGCGCGTGCGCTTCCTGTTGTGGCGCTTGCGCTTGTCGCTGGTCACACTGCGGACAAATACAGCCGCAAAATGATTTTGGCAATCACACAGATCGGATTCGTCGCAGTTGCACTTTGCTTTGCCGCGGCGAGTTTTTACGGTGCATCAGTCTGGATGTGGTATGCGCTCTTATCAATCTCAGGTTGCGTGCGATGTTTCAACGGACCGAGCCGAAATTCGCTCATTCCGCTGCTCGTCAAACCCGAAACCTTCGAAAATGCTGTTGCTTGGAACAGCGGAATCTTTCAAGCATGCGCGGTATTGGGACCTGTGGTTGCTGGCGCAATATTGGCAGTGGGAGTTCCGACATGGGGCGTATTACTTTTCAGCGCTGGATTGATTCTGGCTTCAGCGTTCTTGGTGCTGCAATTACATCCACGCGAAGCGACGCGTACCGCTGGAGCAATGACTTTGCAATCAATGTTTGCGGGCATGAGCCACATATATAAAGAGCGCACAATTTTTGCAACATTAACACTCGATCTCTTCGGAGTGCTCCTCGGTGGCGCAACAGCCCTCTTGCCGATTTATGCAGATGAAATTCTCGGTGGTGGACCAGTGCTCTTGGGATGGTTGAAAGCAGCGCCATTCATCGGCGCTTTCTTGATGTCGGTATGGCTGGCGGCGCGGCCAAGTATGCGACATGCGGGACCAGCACTCTTGATGTCAGTCGCAACCTTCGGCGTGTGTATGGTGATCTTTGGACTCTCGACTTGGATTTGGTTGAGCATCTTGGCTTTGTTTATTTCTGGCGCTGTCGACAACATCAGCGTCATCATCCGCCACACACTTGTGCAGACACGAACTCCAAATCAATTGCGAGGGCGAGTGAGTGCGATCAATTCACTTTTTATCGAGTGCAGTAACGAACTCGGAGCGTTTGAAAGTGGACTCGTCGCGAGACTTTTCGGACCAGTCATCAGCGTTGTCACTGGTGGCATTGGAACGCTTGTGGTGGTTGGCGCGGTTTCGTGGTTCTTCCCAGAAATCCGAAAGCTTCGCAGAATGGTGTCTGAAGAACCAGAACCACCGACTGTCTGAGAGGCGCCTCCCTGAGCAATGACAGTCGTAAGGAATTATGAAGCCTTGGACGAAATCTGGGACGAAATCTGGGACGAAATCTTGGACGAAATCTTTGGCGCGCTGTGCGACACAAAACTTGATCCAAATCCATCCAGAGAAATTGTCCCTTTGATCATGTCGTGGAAAACATCCGACGACATCGACTGAAGGCTCGACGGATTATGGCTCATGATTAAATTGAGTAATACAGTATTTGTAATGTTGACCTGAGTATTGCTTTCAATCACTTCGACCTGCGAACCACTCTGAACAAGTGCGTAGAGTTCCTCGCTGGTGATGAATGAACTGCGACTGGTGTCGTAGAGTCTGCGATTGGGGTACTTGCGAATTTGAATGGGTTGCTGAGTCATTTGGGTTGCAGTGGTGTAGGTGGTAAACTATCGAGATCGGCTCAAAACAGTGTCACAAACCATAGGCACAAAAGTTCTCTGGGACTAAAAATCCATGGAGTTTTTGAAGTCTTCGAGCCCGCAGGCACGAAAATCAATTATTCACAAGAAATGAAGGGGCTGCCCTACTTCACACCCCGAATGCTTCGATCGCTTTTTTGCCGTAAACGGTTGCTGGACCGCCATTCATCATTGTGCAGACATCAAGCGTTTCGTGAAGTTCCTGAAGAGTTGCGCCAGCGGTTTTTGCGGCCTTCGTGTGATGGATGATGCAATTTTCGCAGAGGCGCGAGACTCCACACGCGATGGCGATCAACTCCTTGGTCTTGGTGTCAAGAGCGTTTGGGGCGAGGCTGGCGTGATGGAGTTGCTTGAATGCAGCGGTAGTTTCTGGGGTCATCTGTATTTTTCCTGTTGAATGATGAAAGGGTGATTAATCGATACTCAAACTGATTTTCTATCGAGCTGGTTGCGGTCCACCAAGAATGATTGCACTGGGAATCATTGCCTGAGCAACTTTTTTCGCATCCGCTTGACTGATCGCAGTCACAATAATTTCGCGCGGAGTTCGAACTTGATCTCCGGGCAATTTGTACCGAACGACCCATGTTTGATTCGTTGACATAGAAATTCTCCCCGACGAGTCTATAGATGAATCAGCATATGCTTTGCACAACAAACCGTCACTTCATTCAGGTTGAGAAGATGATTGACGAAATTCGATAAAATGCCTATTCTCATCGACCTGACTGCGGGGTAGAGCAGCCTGGTAGCTCGTCGGGCTCATAACCCGGAGGTCGTTGGTTCAAATCCAGCCCCCGCTATTTTTCGAGGCGCGCGTGAAGTCTACGCGCCTAACGGTTCAGAGTAAACGCCCTGGCTTCAACGCCGGGGCGTTTGCGTTTTTGCGCGTGCGCGCTTTTGGCAGAAAGAATTGTGCGTCTCTTTTTGAGCGACCAAAGCGTCGACCTAGGTTGTCGCATTCAACTCGCAATACATCAAAGCGACAAGAGTAAAACTTCTCCAACACAAAGGATGAAGTATGGCACAAGTGATGCCGCTCCCGCATAGTCCTTCGCGATTCGTTGACCAAAGAACAAGAGCAAGATGTCGAATGCCGCAACCTGTGCTCCATACATTGCCCAAGTTTTCTGACCCGACATTGCCATTTGTCCAACACCCACGAGCGCGAGTATGCCAGCGAGGACTTCTAGAATTGCAATGGAAACAAGCATTTTTTTTACTTGATTGCGAAATGGAGTCTTTGAAAAATGTCCTTGTAGCCACGAAAGGTTGTCTGCGAAATTGAAGACCTTATCCAACCCAGACTGAAGAAACAGAATGGACAAGAGCAATGATGTAATGACTTGTGAAAATAGAATTGGATCGAGCAGGTTTTGCATAGTGTCAATCTATAAAAAAATTCGGAATCTGGACTCTCGCCTTTGTCAACGAGCGTTGGAAATGTATTTACTTTGGTGAAGGGTCTTGTGGTGGAGGCGGAGGAATCGAAAATGATGCCCCACCCATCATTGAACCAATCCCGCCGCCAATCTTGGACTTCTTGCTCTCTGGAAGTGGTGCAATTTTTAACGCAAGATCTGGACCAAGCGCCGCAACAAGATCGCGAAAGAAACGACGATTCATTTCGTCGCGTTCAAACTTGATTGCTGTTAATTCTGCGGTGCGTTCGCGACGAGCGATTGCGATCTTTGCTTGGTTTTCTGCTGGATTCATTTCTGAGGTTGGCTTGGACTTGATGGCAACGATTTTGTTACGAATGTCGCGGGCATTCGTACGCCAATTTGATTGAAGCGCGACCACTTGTTGACGAACTGAATCGCTCAAAGCAAGAGCGAGCGCTCCATCAAATCGATCTGAAAGATCCGTCAAATCCTTCAGGTCTCGGGCATACAACTGATCATCCCATGCGTCTTGCAAACGCTGCGCAGCTTCGGGCGAGATGCGAGACTTCAATCTTGGAATCGCATCATTGGCAGTTGTTTGCGTCACTTTTCTCGCACGCTGCGCCTCTTGTTGAAGTTTCATAAACCCTTCAATATTGCCGTTCGTCATCACAGCTTCGATCTGCTGTTGATCGCCAGAATTCTGCGATGTAAATTGAGGCATTGGCGATGCTGCTTGCGCCTTTGCTGATGCAACGACATAGGCATGCGTGCACGACACAAGATCTGCGCAGACAGATGCGAGTTCAGGTCCAACAGCCTTCCAATCCGATGGGGTCAACTGCGAAGAAAATATGGACTGAACTGGGTCGTATTGCGAACGGCCGGAAAAAATATCCCCACTGCCAGACGCTGCGGCTCGCTCGCTTTCGAGTTGACGCCATGCGGTCAACCAAGAAATAACTGGGCGACCTGATTCCGGCACGACAGTAGGCAAGATTTCATCCAAACTGGATGTCTCGAGTTCCAGCAATTCTGCGCGCAATGCTTCGCGCACTGCGACGCGCTCAGCTCGCACTGCGGGATCAATAGGTTTGAAAGAACCATCAGGCCCCTGCTCGAGCATTTCGCCAATCTGCATTGAACTTCCAGATTGAATTGCGTTTGCTTCTTCGGTGATTTCTTTTGCTTGCTCAATCAAATCATCCAGAGCAGTCTTGCTGACAGCCATCATGGATTCATCAACGCCAGCCGCAACAAGCACGGGCTTGATGTCTTCAAATCGCATCAATTTTGGCAAAGGATTTGGGCGACTGAATCCACCTACACCTCCACCCAAATCCATAGCGATGCCTTGGGTCATATCCATGTCACCTGTGACCATAACCATGGCATCATCGTCGATGGAAAATTCGCCACCTTGCAAATCCAGTCCTACCAACAATCCAGATGCATCGTTGATATCAAATCCTTCTTGATCGCCTGCGCCACCGACCACGACGACAGATGAGAAAACTTGCATCCCCTGCTGTAGTTGATCTTGATCGCCGACGACGAATTGAACATTCGCTTGATCGCCGACGACGACATGAACATTCGCTTGATCACCTTGAAGACGAGTTGCAGTCGGAGGCGAGGTGACAGTCGTTGAATTTTTCTTTGAGTCGCTCTTCGAATCGAGTAGTGTTGCAATTGCAGTTGCGGCTCTGTCTGTGACTGCATCAGCCTTGTCGCCCTTTAAAGAATCGATTGCATTTTTAGGATTTGTGAACATGGCAAATTGATTGCCGTTTGTTGTGACAAGCGCAGACTCTTTGGCGCTCGGCCACCATTCGGTAACCCAAGTAGCGCAGATTGCATCGAGTTGCGTGGCAATCTCTGGCGTGATGAGGTCGGGCGATGTTGTCCAGGCTCGGCGAAGATCGTTCGGTCCATTCTGCGATTGTTGGAAAATTGGACCTGAATCAGACTTCCATCGAGCGATCAATTTCGCTTGATCGCGCCCAGAAAGTGATGGCAATATGGATTCAATCGTGCGCAGATCCAGTTCGATTGATTTGATGCGCGCCGCCGATCTTTCTGCAAGAGCCTCGGTCATTATCGCTTCGCTGACACTCTCTTGGGCTTGAAACCAAGCCTGAATATCCGCTTGAAATTGCTTGGCATCTGTTGATGCAGGATCGGACTGTGGCTGAGGCGGAAGCGGATACTTTTGTTTTGCATCAAATCTGCGCAGCGGCACATTGAGAGTTGCATCGCGCAATTTTCGGACGATTGCTTGACGCTCAACGAGATATTGATCGAGGAATGGCTTCAATACGACTCGCTTTTCTGCGGAGAAGCCTGCACCATCGACGACATCAAGAATGTCCACTGCCTTGCGTGAGAACATTCCGTCGCGCAGCGTGCTGGAGAATGCAAGGTCGCGGCGAATTTCTAGCAACAGAAGAAGTTGATTCACTGCCGCAGTTTGATCAGGTCGTGCCGCATTACGAATCGCATCGAGTAATGGTCGCTCTGCATCGTCGATAGCTTGTGCAGCTGCGCGACCTTTGCTCTGGCGGGTACGCGCTTCTTCGATTGAAGACGGCTGAACGCCAGCGAGGCCCTGCCACTCGACAATTCGCTCCGCGACAGATGTGGAGTATCGCTGGACATACGCCGCATAATCACGAAGTATCGTTGCTCGCTGTGCATCATCAAAGCCAGCGCTGGTCAATCGCGCTTCGAGATCGGCACTTCGAAGTGGCTCGACATCTGCGGCTCGTGCGGTTGGCGCTACGAAAAAGACTGCGAGAAGTACGAACATCATTGTAAGGCAGGAAAGTTTGGCTATTGGTTTCACAGGAAAACTCCTTCAGTTCAAACCGGTCCCAACACAGCCGAGCGATCGAAAACAAATCGACTCATTGCAGGTTACCCGCAGGCCAATGAACGAACAAAAATTTGCGTGTTGAGATTCGAAGATGTTTCATCCAAACGCAACGATACCTGCCACGGTGATCGCGAAACCAATCAACCGCAGTGAGTTACCCGCCGGCACTGATGATGCGAATCAACCTCCACTCGCCTTGGGATCAAGGACTTCGCGCAAGAAGACTGTCCAACTTGTCGCGTTTGGAGTGACAAATTCTGTTGGTGCGGACAAATATTTTGGTGCGTACTTTCGCAGATGTGCAAGAAATACTGGCGGTATCTGGTCGATACCTCCCATCAATTTTTTCCCATATCCCGAATAGACCATCAAGCCGGAGCGTTGCCCCATTTTCATCCATGGCAACCACGGCCCTTCACGAAACCACGCAAGAAATGTCGGGGCAGATGTGATACCTGGATCTGAAAGTTCGTCCATCCGAGCATAAAACCCAAAGTGTTCGCTGCCGGTGTATGTCGGGCCCGTGGAGTGCTCTGGAAATTTCTCTTGCGAAATCGGATTTGGGTATGCAAGCGGAACATCGAAACCAAGAATGCAATCGCCACCTATTTCAAGCAGTGGAAGCATTCGTGGTTTTCCGTCACGCCCCAAACTGCCAAAGTTTGAATTGACTGGATCATTCTGCACGTTGAATACAGAAACATCTTCTTTGGTAAATGGATTCTGCCATCGATCCAGGATCTCTCCAGTGCGAGGGTCTTTATACACCGCATATTCCCGAGTCAGCATTCTCCAACTTCCATCAGGCTGATGTTCAAGACGCGCGACATTGATCCCTTCGAATTCAAACAACAACGTTGGCTTCTCTCCTGGAATAACAGCAAAAATCAGCCCAGACCACCACATCACCGTGTCGGATCCATCTATGTTGCCTCGCATTTTCAAAAATGCGGTGATATTGTCAGTTGGATTTTCGAGATCGAGTTTCGCCTTTGACGATTGTGGCGGGATGGATGGATTGATTGCGCATCCAGCGAGAATCAAGGCGAGGATCGTAGAGAATGAGATTGAGATGATTTTCAAATTTGTCCTAGTGGAGTTGTGCGAATCGGCATCTTACTTCTCAACTCAACTGTGATGATGGAGATCTCAGTTGCAGCGTGTGCGCACATCAAACTGTAAACTGCCAATGTGAATCTACTCATCCTTGGTGGAACATCATTTCGTGGTCCAGCCGACTTTGATTTCGGCGCAAAGCCTGGTGCGCCTGAGATTCAATGCGCGCGCGAAGCAGGTTTCATCGCGGCCTGGAAAGCACATACAAAGAAATGAGTGCACTGCTGACATTTCGCGACGCCACTCTTTCTGATGTTGGAGCCGTCGTCGCATTGATCGAAAGTGCATATCGCGGCGAAATCAGTCGCGCGGGATGGACAACCGAAGCAGATCTTCTGGATGGACAGCGAACCGACATCGATGAAATGACAGTGATCATCAGCGGAATGAAGTCGCGTATTCGGCTTGCGTTTCAAAACGGAATGCTCGTTGGTTGTGTGCGTATCGAACAAGAAGATGCAGCGGGATACATCGGAATGGTTTCAGTCAACCCCACGATGCAAAGTGCTGGCATAGGCCGACAAGTGCTTGCGGAAGCAGAGCGTGTTATTCGTGACGAACTTCGATTGACATGCGCTCGAATGACGGTGATCGGACAACGCGACACACTCATTGCTTGGTACGAACGCCGTGGTTATTCGGTGTCAGGTAAACGACAACCATTTCCGTATGGTCAACCTCGATCGGGGCTTCCAAAGCGCGAAGACCTCTACTTTGAAGTGCTCGAAAAATCGTTTGATCTCCCTCACTGAATTCGCGCGTCCGCTTTTTGTCTTCGCGTCAAAGGTTCCTTGATGATGCAATACCACCAAGTCCTTTATAAATCTATGCGCGTCAACATCGTGAATGTTTGATCCCCTGGCATCTTATAAAACTGAGCTGGACCTGGCGAGTTGTGATGCATCAACACGAATAACCTAAGGCCAAGCGTCTGCTTCAAGTCTGTCGGCATCGTTGGCAGAATTCGACCAATGAAATATGTTGTCGTCTCAAGATCAATTGGAAAAGTCAAAGCGGATTCAACGCGATGGCGAGAGCAAGAAGCGACCCCTTGGGAGAATGATTCGATTCTTCGTTTTGCGCTTGGATCGGATTCACGGCAAGAGCGTAGCCAAGATTATTTTTATATGAGGGTCACACGAATGTGAGGCGTAGACCCGTTGCGCGAGATCATTTCCGCGCCGTTCCCACAGAGTTCAAAGAGACATTTTCCAATTCGCAGCACCAATCTGATTGGCAAGCCGATCAATTGCGGTATCCAATTTTCGCTTGCGCGTTTTATTTACTTTCACTCCAGGCGACCACCAAGGTCCACGCACCACAAGCGTGTCTTTGGCGCGATCAAACTTTGGATCAATTCTTCCGATGAATGCGTCGCCTTCAAGCATCGGTAAGACGTAATAGCCATACACGCGCTTGGCAGCAGGAGTGAATGCTTCAAAGCGATACTCGAATCCAAACAGTCGCTCGACGCGCGCACGCTCTCGAATGACTGGATCGAAAGGAGACAAAAGTGCGATGCGATCTGTGTTCGGCGCTGGGCACAGTGCCTTCCAATTTTTCAGCGCCACGCACTTTGTTGGTTTCAATCCTTGTTGTTCATTTGACACGAGAGCATCGATCAATTCTCCGCGCGCAACTGCTTGCGCACACCACGCACGCGCTTGAGAAAGAGTGACGGCAGAAAAGAAGCGTGCGATTTCTGTAGGCGTTGCGATTCCGATTCGCGTGATTGCCTCACGGCACGCCCAGTCGATGTGATTTGCTTGAGAGCTTCGCGCAAGTCCATACGCCTCTGGAAAAACACGCTCCGCAAGGTCATAGACTTTTTCGAATCGCACGCGACGCGCGATTGCGAATCGCCCCGACCGCCACAAATATTCGAGCGCTGCTTTTTCTGGATGCCACTCCCACCATCCTGAACTGCGATGAGTTTCGGGTGGTTCGAAATCGCGCGCCTTCAGTGGCCCCTCTCGCTTGACGCGAGCAAGCGTGCGGCGAATGACCTTTGCAGGATCGTCGCCAAATTGCGATGCCCACCAACTGCTTCCCTCAACGCGCTTGCCATATCGATCAAAGCGATGCTTCCAGTGGGAATACCACTTTGTCGGAATGATGCATGCATCGTGCGTCCAATGTTCCCAAAGAGTCCGCGTGCCTTCGAGCGAATGTGCGAGGTGCTCTGGACGATAGCCATCCAGTCTTGTGCCGAGAATCATGTGATGCGCGCGGTCGAGCACATTGATCGAATCAACTTGCACATATCCAAGTTGTTCGACCATTGACTGAACCGATTTCGCATTTGAACAAGTCGGAGAACTTCCTAGCCGTTGCAGATGCAACAAGACTCGCCGCGCATCGACTGCGCAAATGACGGCTGGAGATTCAGCAGGGTGCGGCACTAGATCATCATCGCATACATTGTCCAACATGATCGAAATGCTGAAATCCATAGATCCCGCTCGTGGGGATGTCGTTGGCGAAATTGCCATCACTCCAGTTCAGGCAATCCCACAGGTCGTTGCGCGATCGCGCGCGGCGCAAGTTGGTTGGGCTGCAATGGGACTGAGTGCGCGCGCTCAAGCAATCAAATCTGCGGCAGTTCAGATGGAGGCGCGCGCGGAAGAAATTGGAGCGCTCATCAGCCGCGAAATGGGAAAGCCTTTGCTTGAAGGGATTGGCGAAGCGAAGGGTTGCGCTGCAATACTTGTTGAGTTCGTCAAAGAAAATGCGAAGGCACTTGAACAAGAAACGCTTGATGATGGAAAAGTGCAATCACAATTGCGCTTCGATCCACTCGGCGTCTCTGTCTGCATTACTCCTTGGAATTTCCCTGTGTGGATGGCGCAAGATGTCGTCATTCCAAGTCTCGTCGCTGGCAACACTGTCATTTTTAAGCCAAGCGAAAAAACACCACTCAGCGGCGATCTTTGGGCAAAGTGCATCTCTGCGGTGCTGCCTCAAGATGTCTTGCAAATTGTGCACGGCGATGAGGAGCAAGGGAAAGCACTGGTCGCTGCAGATGTCAACCTGATTGCATTCGTTGGAAGTCGCGCGGCGGGCAAGCACATTATGCGCGAAGCTGCAGGAGGACTGAAGCGACTCGTCCTCGAACTCGGCGGAAAAGATGCGCTCATCGTTCTTGAAGATGCAGACCTTGATGCTGCGGTCACCTTTGCGGCAAGCAATTGTTTTCGCAATGCAGGGCAAGTGTGCGTCAGCACGGAAAGAATCTTCGTCCACGAACGAATTGCAGATGAATTCGAAACTCAACTTGCCAAACGTGCAACTGCACTGGTGCAGGGCGATCCTGCAGATGAGGCAACTCAAATAGGTCCGATGGTTGATGCGGCACAGAAGGCGCATGTTGTCAGCTTGGTCAATGACGCAATCAAAGATGGCGCGCGAATGCTTGCCGGATCTGACGCAAAAGGAAATTTTATTCGTCCCACAGTGCTTGCTGGTATTCGTGCGCCGATGCGAATCATGCAAGAAGAAACATTTGGTCCCGTCGCGTGCATCACTCGAATCTCAAGCGATGCGCAAGCGATCCAACTGGCCAATTCCACTCCATTTGGTCTTGGCGGTGCAGTCTTCGGCGAGACGTCTCATGCGCAGCGCGTTGCAAGTTTGCTGGACACAGGAATGGTCGGCATCAATAAAGGTTGTGGCGGAGCAGCGGGCTCTCCGTGGGTTGGAGCAAAGGAGTCCGGCTTCGGATTCCTGCGAGGCAAAGCTGGTCACCGACAGTTTGCGCAAATTCGTGTCATCAGTATCGCGAAATAGATTTGCTTGTTCGCTTGGCCATCATCGTCTTGCGATGCTTTGTGAAATGCCACCACGGAGATGGCGCTTCGCCGCGCGCCTGTGCAATTGCAGACATAAAGACATCGATGCAGCAGAGATCGTGGCGCTTGCGAGTTCGCTTGCAAAGCTCTTCCCATAAATCAAATGCTTCGCGCTTGGCAAGTTGTTTGGGATCTTGAATGTCAAGCACTTTGAAATCCCCAAGCGTTGCTGGGCCAACATTTGCCATTTCTGCCAAAGTCTTTGGAAGTTTGCGAGACATTGACTGGATTATAGAAGTGGAATTTCGTAACTATTTTTACTGCAACAGATGTACTGTCTCACCTTTATGTCCAGCACGACAACGCAACCCCCTCTTTGGCGTACCACTGCGATCTCCGCGCTCGGCGGAATTTTTGAATTTTATGATTTCGTAATTTTCGCCATCTTTGCACCGCAGATCGGCGCAGCGTTTTTTCCAACAGAGACTGCGCCATCAACCGCAACACTGAAAACATTTGCAATTTTTGCTGTCGGATATTTTGCGCGACCATTTGGCGGAATTCTCTGGGCGCATATCGCTGATCGACGCGGTCGCGCATTTGTTTTTTCGCACACTGTGCTTGGTATGGCGACAACCACACTGCTCATCGGATTGTTGCCTGGATATGCAACGCTTGGGTTTGCTGCGCCAATTTTGCTCGTCGTACTTCGGCTGGTGCAAGGTATGGCACTCGGTGGAGAAATCCCCGCTTCCCTCTGCTGGCTAAGTGAACACGCCGGTCCAAGACGAACAGGTTTGGTGACAGCAATCTTGCTTGCTGGAGTGAATTCTGGCTTGCTCCTTGGGCAGACTGTCGCGCTCACTATCGAAACGATTTTTGGGAGCGAGCACGCAATGGCTTGGGCATGGAGACTTGCTTTCATTTTTGGAAGCTGCATCGGCGTCTTCGGATATTTCATGCGCCGGCATGTCCACGAAACAGAAGCATTCACCGCACTTCGAAAAAGCAACACGATTGAACGATTACCGCTCCGAGCACTTTTGCGCAATTCTCCTCGGGCGGTCATTGCAGGATTTCTGATGTGCTCGGTTCATGCGTGGATTGTGGCTGCTTTATATCTCGCTCTCCCGACTTATCTTGTAAACCATTGCGGTATGACTCAGTCGCATAGCGATGCGACGGCACTTGTGGCGTCTGTGACCGCTTCTGCGATCTATGTGATCAGTGGTTGGCTGGCAGATCGATATGGTGCGAAAAAACTTTGCGTGCTGGCAGGGATAGCGATGATAATTCTAGCCCTACCTGCATATGGATCCGTGACGAACATCGGCGTCTCACCACTTGTTGCACTTGGCGCAGTCGGCGGAATTTTCATCGGCGCATATCTGGGATTGCTCCCGCAACTTTTTTCGCCTTCCATCAGAGTCTCTGGAATCGCAGTGTCGTACGACGGCGCAGCTGCACTCGTCGGAGGCACAGGCCCATTTCTTATGCTGCTCATAGCAGATCATTTTGGAAGTTATGGCGTGGGAGCACTTCTGATCTTTTTTGCACTGTGTGGAGCCACTGGAGTTCTGATCGCACCAAAGAAAGAAACGATCTAGCAAAGACCAAATGCAGTCTGACTATTTTGTACCAGCTGGCGCAGCAGGTTTTGCAGCAGGCTGTTCGTCTTCGTCAGGCTGAAATTCTTCATGACCCTTCTCTTGGGAAGCCTCGAGTTTCTCAACTGTTGCCTTCGCCGCAGCAGAGTCTCCTGCCAGAACCGCGCTTTCAAGTTCTAAAGATATTGACAATGTGACAAGCAATTGCATACGCATATCCAGCAGATACTTTGCGATATCGTCGGCATACTTTGCTTTCGCCTGCGGGGCCATTCGAACGGTCGAAACCATTCCCTTTGCTGCGACGAGTCCCGCTTGAACATTCTGAATGAGCTGGAGATCCTTCGTCTTCGTCGTCGCATCAAATGCTGAATTCTCAAGGCCTTTGAATCCGCGATTGACTTGCTTCATTGCGCCTTCAAAGTTTTGCGGCGCTCCGCCAGATCCGCTGCGAACGCCACCTCCACCGCCACCGCCTTGTGTACTTGCAAGCACGAGAATCTCCGACTCTTCGAGGAATCCATCTTTATTCGTATCAATAACTGGGAAAATCTCTCCGAACTGGGGCGGCAATTCTTCTCTGCTCAATTTGCCATCACCATTCGCATCTGCCTGCATCAAGCGTTGAGTTAATTGTGCTGCGCCAGCCTGACCGCTACCTGGACCAGCAGGTCCACCCTGTCTCGCGCCTGCTTGCCCATCTTGTGGCAGATCAGTCGGGGGAGATTGTGAAAAAGCGATGGATGAAAGTAAAAAACTTGTGCACGCGATAAGTGATGTCATTTTCATATAAAAATCAATCCTAACAAATGCGAATTGGTCACTTGATCCTATGATTGCCGATCCGCCGTATTGCTCGACGGATTAACGAATGCTGCTCGTAGCCTCCAACCTCTCAAAGTCGCATGGAATGCGCGAACTTTTTCATAACGTCGCGATCAGTGTTGCTGACGGCGATCGCGTTGGATTTATTGGTCCCAATGGCGCTGGAAAAAGCACGCTGTTGCGAATGCTTGCTGGAGTCGAAGAAGCAGACGATGGAATCATTCGCACTCAGCGCGGCGCAGTCATTGTTTATGTTCCGCAGCGAGATGAATTTGATGCGCAAGCAACGCCGCGTTCTGCTGCAACAGCAGCGGCAATGCGAGCAGCAAGCGTGCACGGTGATCTGCATGAGGCGGAAGTTCTTGGATGCGTGATCTTGGGAAAACTTGGTTTTCCAGATGCGCGGATGGATGAACCCGCGGAACGACTCTCTGGTGGTTGGAAGAAGCGACTCTCGATTGCGTGCGGACTGTGCGAAGCTGGCGGCGCGCCTGATTTATTATTGCTTGACGAACCTACGAATCACCTTGATGTCGAAGGCATTCGCTGGCTTGAACAATTTCTTGTGCGTGGGTTCAACGATATTCGAGCGGGAGCATCTGTCTTTATCACGCACGACCGAACATTTTTAGAGCGCGTCACAACGCGCGTCGTCGAACTGAGTCGTGCATATCCGCAAGGGACGATCGCTGCAGAAGGAAATTACACAGAGTTTCTGCGAAGGCGCAGCGAATTTTTGGAAGCACAAGCGAAAGCCGAAGCATCTCTTGCCAATGAAGTCCGCGTTGATAATGTGTGGCTCTCGCGTGGAGCGCAAGCACGTCGCACAAAAGCGAAGGGACGCATTGAAGACAGTGCAGATCGACGCGGAGAACTTGAAGCAATTTCCGCTCGAAATACTGCGGCGAATGCGGGTGGAGCATGCGTCGATTTCTCTGCAAGCGGACGAAGGACTCGACGCTTGGTTGCGGCAGCAGGAATTTCCAAAGGATTCGAAGGGCGCACGCTTTTTCGCGATTTAGATTTGGAACTTGCGCCCGGCGATCGAGTCGGTTTGATGGGGCCCAACGGCAGCGGAAAGACAACGCTCTTGCGAATTCTCTGTGGAGATTTGCCCCCAGACACTGGAACGATGCGGTTCGCTGATCCCAAGCCAAGAATCGTCGTGCTGCGACAAGAACGCGCAGACATTCCGACGCAGATGTTGTTGCGAGATGCGATTTGCCCGCTGGGAGATTTTGTGGATTTCCAAGGTCAGCCGATGCATATCACTGCGTGGGCGAGGCGATTTCTTTTTCAGGATGCACAGTTACTACAAACTGTTGGGAATCTTTCTGGAGGCGAACGCGCGCGTGCTCACTTGGCGCGAATGATGTTGGAACCTGCGGACATCTTGGTCTTGGACGAACCGACGAACGATTTAGATATTTCGACTCTTGAGGTACTCGAGGAATCAGTCAAGTCATTCCCAGGTGCCGTCTTGCTCGTCACACATGATCGAACCATGCTGCAGCGACTTGCACGGACGATCACTGTGATTGGTGCACCTGATGCGTCGGTTTCAGTTGTTGCAAGCTTGGATCAAGCGCTTTCGGCTCTCGAGCGTGCGGAGCGCGCAGCGCTCGAGCGAGATCGTGCGATTCGAGCGGATGCGAATCGGACAGCGAATGCTGAGAGAGCAGTGAATGCAGCGAGTGTGGCACATGCGGCGAAGTTAAGTGCTCAGGCGATTGATCCCCCACAGAAGCAAATGGCTCAAATTTCTAAAGCTGCAAGCGCACCCGTTCGGCGCAAACTTAATTTCAAAGAACAACGCGAATTGGATCTGATGGAAGCCGCGGTTGCGCTTGCAGAACGCACGCACGCTGCCGCAGAAGCGCGCGTGGGCGATCCTGTGGTCGCGGCCGATCATGTAAAAATGGCAGCGGCATGCAAAGCGCTCGAAACTGCGCAAGGGGTCGTTGCAACGCTCTATGCACGCTGGCAAGAATTAGAGTTGAAGCGCGGCGGATGATTGGGAGCGATGTTTGAACGAACGCTTATCTTCATCGTTACTTTGCGTGCGCTACAAGCGATTGATGGCACAAGGCTGCCACACGGCTAAGAATTCACTGCACAACCATATCCACTGGGCTGATAACAGTGAGAGACTTGGGACCCCACTCGCTCGTTACTGTCTCTCATAGCGTGATTTATGCCGCTGATTTCAAAGGAAAGATGGTATTTTTCGAAGGCAATGATAAACTTCTAAATGAACTGCCAAATGACTAAGGAGATAAACGACTATGTACGGAATGGTTAACAAAGCGATTCAAGATCTTGTCACAATTAAGTTTGGTGAGGACAAATGGGAGGCTGTAAAACGCAAGGCTGGTGTCGAAATTGATTCATTTGTCAGCAACGATTCATATCCTGACTCTCTGACATACGGTCTCGTCGGCGCTGCAACTGAAGTGCTTGGTTTGAGCGCAGATCAAATCCTCTTTGCATTTGGCGAGTTTTGGGTTCTGCATACAGCGAAGCTGGGATATGGCGATCTCCTCAGTTCCGCAGGGCGCAATCTCGGCGAATTTTTGGATTATCTCCCCTCTTTTCATGTACGGGTCCAGCTGATTTTCCCAAATCTGAAACCTCCTCGATTTGAAACATCGGATCGTCTTCCAGAACAGATCACGATGCATTATTTCAGCCACCGACATGGACTTTCTATGTTCGTCCTTGGACTTTTCAGCGGTGTTGCCAAGATGTATGACACTCCAGCAACTACAACGCAAACGAAATTTAAGGACAAAGGCGACGACCACGATGAATTCATTGTGCGCTGGGGCGATGCGATGAAAGTATGA
>CAMBWI010000045.1 GCA_945871445.1 Singulisphaera sp. GP187
CAGCCGACTGGAACATCCGAGTTTGATAGCGGGCAGGCGGGTTACTGGAGCGATAACGCACGCACAATTCGAAACACCTTCGATGATGTCCGCTGTTATCGCTGCGATCTAGAGCCGGAAGTAGATCCTCCCGTGGGGGCGGTTGTATGTTGGGGATCGAACAGTAAAGGTCAGGTGACCGTGCCCAGTAATTTAACGGATTGCAAGAGAGTGGCCGCTGGATACTTGCACACGGTTGCTATTCAAGTTGATGGAGTCGTGCGTGCGTGGGGAGCAGGATCTCCTACTAGTGCGCCAGGTTCCACGAACTATGGTCAATCCAAAGTCCCTGTAGTTACGCCTGAACCTCCATATGGCGATGGAGAACTTCTTGGAACTTGCCGTGAGATTGCAGCGGGTCTTTATCACACAGTAGCAATTCGTCAGAGAGATGTTGACGATGATCTCGACGGAACTGTTGTCTGCTGGGGAGCGGGAGTAATTGGAACAGCATCTCCGAACTTCGGGCAATCGATTGTTCCGCTAGATCTCGACACCTGCAAGAAGGTGTCGGCTGGTCACTATCACACACTTGCGCTGCAACGAAACGGATTCGTGCGGTCGTGGGGTGCTGGATTTGGTTCAGATGTATGGCCACACCTTGGACAGTCGGCGGTCCCATTCACTCTCGGGCAATGCATAGATATCGCAGCTGGTGGTTACCACAGTGTTGCAATCAAGCTTGGCAGCGTAAGCGAAGGCGTTTATGCAGGGCCTGTCGTTGCATGGGGAGCAGGCCAGACGAACAGTGGATGGTATTCTGAGTACGGTCAGTCGATCGTTCCCGTCACTCTTGGTGATTGCACCCGAGTTGCCGCAGGCGTCTTCCACACAGTCGCTTTAAAGCGCGACGGAACCGTCAGAGCCTTCGGAGCTGGCATAACGAATACAGGAATCTTCCCGAATTATGGTCAGTCAGAGCTTCAGGCTGGTTTGGTCGGGGTCACTGCGATCGCCGCTGGCGGCGCTTACATCGGTAGCAGTGGCTCGCATACGCTTGCCCTTAGGGCCGAGGAGACCATTCGTGCATGGGGAGCAAACGGATCTTCCCAGACCGATGTGCCACTTTCTACAAGCGGTTGGGTGAGCATCGCTGCAGGAGGTCTGCATTCAGTGGCAATCCAGAATGCCTCCGGATTCTCCTCTTGCCTCGGCGATTTCAATAAGGACGGGCTACGTGACGGAATTGATCTCACCACCTTGCTCTCGGGCTGGGGTTCTGAAACTGGCGACTGCACCGGCGATGGAACTACGGATGGGTCGGACCTGACGCTTCTGCTCTCTGGCTGGGGAACCTGTCAGTAACAATTCGCATCGCAACGAAATCCGAGTGCGTCCAGAACCGTACTCATAGAGATGATGCCGCAGGCATCATCCACTGTGCACATTATGCGTACAAGCGACCGAATCGATTCGCCATGAAATCTTCCCACGAGACATCTTCCATTCGAACAAGTCCGTGCGCAGAAGTTTTTCCTTGTGCGAAAAGGTCGACAATCGCTGCGATTCCCCCAGCGGTCGTCAACTGAATCGCAGTCCAGTGATGTCCACCGATGGTTTGCGCCATCACGCGCTTCGCATAGACACGCTCGGTCAGTCGACCATCAAGCATTCCAGATGCACTGACGAAAATAACCACTTGATCTTCTGTGGTAGTTGGAATCGCACGCTCTAAAATTGTTCGCAGTTCGTCGCGATGTTCACTGAGGCGCAGTTCTTGCAGGAGAAAGCGCATCAATTGACAATGCCCTGGAAAGCGAATCGTTTTGTAATCCAGATTTTGCACGCGACCCTTCAGTGATTCTGCAAGCGTTCCCAGTCCGCCAGAAGTGTTGAACGCTTCGAAGTCGATGCCGTCGATGATCAGCCTTTCAAGATTCTCCAAAGCGGGGAGGCTGACGAGATGCCCGCCTCGCACAGCCTCGCATGCATTGATGTATTCGTTGATGACACCTTCAGTCGACCATGTCAGGTTGTACCCAAGTTGATTGGATGGTTGTAACGGAAGCGCGCCGACACGAAGTCGCAGCGATTCGATTTGCGCAAATGGCTTCGCAAGATGATTCGCAGCGATTGTGATGAACCCTGGCGCAAGGCCGCACTGCGGTACAAAAGCTGTCTTCGATCCCTTTGCAAGTTCGATGACTTTCTTGGTGACTGCGACATCTTCAGTCAGATCGAAGTAGTGCGCGCCAGTTTCGCGTGCGCAGGTTGCAATCGTTTGATTGCAATGATAAGGAGCGCATGAGACGACGCCCCAAGCGCCTTTGACAAATGCAGCAACTTGCGCGGGATTTGAGAGATCTACTTTCTCGCCCTTGCCGCCGAATGTCGATGCAGCAGCATGCGCACCTTCGAGATTCATGTCGCCGATGCGAACTTCATAATCGCCGCATGTCCCCAAGAGGAAGCACGCCATTCGTCCCATTTTTCCGCCGCCAAGGATGACAATTTTTTTCATAAGTACATTTCGTAAGAGTCGATTGAATGAACAAGTTTTCAGGCAGGAATTGACGCAAGTTCGGTTTGAACTTCTTCCATCAATCCACGAACAGTTTCTGGTCCGAAGTCAAAAGTCAGACCTGCAGAAGTGAAAAGATCTGGAAGTGGCCGCGACCCTCCCAGCGCGAGCGCTCGTTTGTAATTCGCAAGTGCTGCTTTGGGATCGCGCCGAGCTTGCCGCCACATTTGCAGTGCACCAAGTTGTGCGATGCCATATTCGACATAATAAAATGGCGATCCAAAGAGATGCAGTTGACGATGCCAAAGAGATGCGAGCGTCTCTTCGTTTCCAGACCAATCAACATCACCGCCAAATCGGTCGTTCAATTCCACCCAGTGTGCTGATCTTTGCGCACGAGTGTGCCCAGGATTTGTATAGACCCAGTGTTGAAATGCGTCGATCGTTGCAACCCAGGGCAGAAGTGTGGCGAGACCTTCGAGTTGGTCGCGCCGAGCGCGGGCGCTTTCTTCTTCGGTATAGAACTCATCAAGCTGCGGAAATGTGAGCAGTTCCATACTCATTGATGCAACTTCCGCAAATTCGATTGGGCTGCCGCGGTACGCCAGAATTGGATCATTCTTACTGAGCAGTGAATGAAACGCGTGGCCTGCTTCGTGCACCATTGTTGTGAGATCGCGCTGAAGTCCCGCTGCGTTCATAAAAATGAAAGGCAAGCGCGACTGTTGCCGTTGATATTGATAACCACCCGGCGCCTTGCCCGGTCGAGTTTCCAAATCCAAGCAAGAGCCAGTTCGCATCGAATCGAACATGACTCCAAGCTCCGCATCGAGTCGGTGGAATGCACGCGATGTTCTTTCAATAAGTTGAGTGGTGTCTGCGAATGGACGCAGAGGCTGGCGTCCGCGCAGATCGACCTTCAAATCCCACGGTTTCAGTGTTTTCAGGCCAAGCGCTTTCGCGCGTTGACGATGCAAGTCACGCATCAATGGAACACAAGTCTCTTCGATCGCTTGATGAAATTTCTTGCAATCGGCTGGCTTGTAATCGAAGCGCAGCATTCGTTCGTGTTGGAAGTCGCGGTAATCATTGAATCCTGCATTGAGACCCATGCGATGCCGCAGGGAAATCAATTTGTCATAGATGCCATCGATCTCGTCACGATCTCGCAGTCGTCGAGCAGAGACGACAGTCCACGATTCTTCGCGCACCGAACGATCTGTGGATTCTGCATACCTTGCCATCTGCGGCATGGTCTGTTCTTTGCCGTCGAAGGTGACCGACATTGCTCCGCAGATCTTGCTGTATTCCTGATCGAAAGTCGTCGCTTCCGTTTGCAGTGGCACATTCTCCGCGCGAAAGAGTCGAACTTCTTGGCGCATTGCACGCAAATATGTTTCGTATCGCTTTGCATCAAGTTGCTTTGCGAATGGGCTTTCAACAATCTTGCGGTCAAGTTCTGCGCCTGTCGTGCGCAAGTTGGGCTCGACATCTTGCACGAACTTTAAGAATGCTCCGCGTCGCGCGTCGTCGTTGGTGTGACATGTCATTGCGATATAGAGATTGGCTTGTGCTTCATCTGCGGCCGCATCAAGATCGCTGCGATCCAAGATGAGTTGTTCGAGATCCTTCGCAGAAGAAATCTGTCGGCCATTCAGTTGCGCATAGAGCGGTTCAAGTTGATCCCAACAAGCCGCGTCGAGATTTGGAGGGAGTTTCATAGTGGATCTGCTGGGCTTGGTTGTCATGTCCGTCAAATTTGTCATGGGAGGTGGATCATAGGTTGTAGCGTTGTTGTCTGAACTGCGATCGCAGGTATGTGTAAGCGAGTGCTTGAAGCTTCTGCAAGTGCGCTTGCGTGCATCGGATCTGTGCAGAGTGCGAAAAGACTCGATCCACTGCCGCAGACATGAATGGGAAGTTGTGCGAGCTGTTCAATTTCGTGCATGTCTTCAGCCATCGCAGGAGCAACGATCTTTGCGGCCTCCGCAAGATCATTGAATGGATCGATTGGATTGAGTGTTGATTGCGCGGCGAGCATTCGCACATGGCTTACGCGCAATTGTGCAGGAGAAATCGCCAAGTTGGAAAGTGCGTCAAACTGTTTATAGACAGCTCCCGTGGGGCAAGGAACTTCTGGAAAGAAAAAGACCGCGTGAAGTTCTGGTGGCGCTCCGAGCGATTCAATTTCTTCGCCGATGCCACTGACGATCGCCGAGCCTCCTTCGATGAGAAATGGAACATCCGAGCCGAGTGTTGCAGCGATCGCACAAAGATCATCAGTGCTTACACCCAAAGCGAAGAGTTCATTCAGTCCACGCAGCATCGCAGCGGCATCGCTCGAACCTCCGCCCAGTCCTCCCCCAACTGGGATTCGTTTTTCCAATCGACTCTTTACGGGCAATTCGTGGCCAACAAACATTTCCAATCGGTCATGCGCACGATGAACAAGATCTTTCGAAATCGACCAATCAATGTCGCTGCGGCGAAGTGCGTCCTTGTGCCAAACCGTGGCAAAGAGCGAGAAACTTTTTGTAGGGAGAATTTGCAGATAGAGGTCATCAAAGAGATTCGTGGTCACCATCCAACTGGAAATCGGATGCATCGCCTGCGCATTCAGTGCGCCGACCGATAGAGCAAGATTTAATTTCGCTGGCGCTTGAATAAAAATCGATCGAGGCATAAGGGCGGAATCATAGATCGATCTTGTACCCTTGAAACAATGAGGCGACGCACAATTTCCAGTTGGATTCCGTTGGCCGGTTTGATCGCTATTACAGTGGGATCACACGCAAGCGCATGGGGCCAAGAGGGTCACCAAATTATCGGTGTCATTGCGATGACAAGATTAACGCCGCAAACGCGTGTGGCAATTATCGAGTTGCTTGGGAATGATGATTTAGCAACCGCTGGACTTTGGGCAGATCAAATTCGCGGGGATTCGAAGTATGACTGGGCGAAGCCTCTGCATTATGTGAATGCACCACGCAATGAAAACACAATTGTTTTGGAACGCGACTGTGCCAAAGGCGAATGCGCCGTTGGAGCGATCACGCGATTTTTGGCCGAGGCAAGCGATTCCACCAAGTCGATAGAAGAACGACGCGACGCTCTCAAGTTTGCGATTCATTTCATTGGCGATCTTCATCAACCGCTTCACGCGGGATATGCCGATGACCTGGGTGGCAATCGAATTCCGGTGATTGCATTCGGCGATATAAAAACAAATTTACATGCGCTTTGGGATACGGTCTTGATTCGTCACAAAATTCATTCCAAACCAGGGGGTGATTGGCGCACTCTTGCCAATGCGCTTGAGAGCGAAATGCCGCCAAAGGAAGTCGCGCAGTGGGAGAGCAACCTTGATCCGCTTGTTTGGGGGAATGAATCTCTGGCGGTTACGCGCCTGATTTATAATGATCTGCCTGCTGATGCGAAAGTTGGCGAGGCGTATTACCAATCAAACCTTCCAACTATCTCACGGCGTCTTGCAGCGGGGGGAGTTCGACTTGCTGCGGCTTTGAACAAAACATTTGCCAATCACCAGCCCGCTGTAAAGCCTGCTGTAAAACCCGCTGTAAACAAAGAGAATCTGGATGTCTCGCCAGTTTCGCCTTGATCTGCGAATCCTGCTGGCGAGAAATCTCCAAAGGCAGTTTCAGTTCTGGCTCCACTTCCGTGAATGCCAGTAAAGTTAAAGTGCTTTGGTTAAGGAACGATTCCCCAGCGCGCGAGAATCGCAGTTAAGTCACCGCCACCAATACTTCCGTTGTGATCAAGATCTCCCAGAGGTGGGTTCACTATTCCCCATCCCGAGAGGATGTATGACAAATCGAGACCATTGATAATTCCGTTGAGATCAATGTCGCCAAAGTCCGTTTCGCAAATATCCAAGCGGCCATCAACATCAGTATCTGGCATTCCTGATGCGATATCACACGAATCCGGAATGCCATTGAGGTTGCAATCTTTGGCTAGCCCTGTCGCGATGTCGCAGGAATCTGGAATGGTGTTTGCGTTGCAATCTTGGGCAAACCCTGACGCGATGTCGCAGGAATCTGGCACTGCGTTGGTGTTGCAGTCAGGAGTTGTCCCTTGAGCAATTTCGTATGAATCTGGAAGATCATTTGCGTTGCAATCAGGCTGACATTCGTCAGGAATGTTATTTTCGTCAATATCTGCACTGAAAGTAGACGCAATGTCGCAGGAATCTGGCACGGCGTTGGTGTTGCAGTCAGGAGTTGTTCCTTGCGCAATTTCGTAAGCGTCTGGAATTTCATTCTGGTTACAGTCAGCTTTGCATTCGTCAGGCACGCTGTTCGTGTCGATATCGTTGCTGAAACCCGATGCGATGTCGCACAAATCAGGAATGCCGTTGAGGTTGCAATCTTGGGCAAACCCTGACCCGATGTCGCAGGAATCAGGAATGCCGTTGAGGTTGCAATCTTGGGCAAGCCCTGTTGCGATGTCGCAGGAATCAGGAATGGTGTTTGCGTTGCAATCTTGGGCAAGCCCTGTTGCGATGTCGCAGGAATCAGGAATGGTGTTTGCGTTGCAATCTTTGGCGAAGCCTGTCGCGATATCGCAGGAATCTGGAATAGCGTTTGCGTTGCAATCTTTGGCGAAGCCGGTTGCGATGTCGCACAAATCAGGAATGCCGTTGAGGTTGCAATCTTGGGCAAGCCCTGTTGCGATGTCGCAGGAATCTGGAATAGCGTTTGTGTTGCAATCTTTGGCGAAGCCTGTCGCGATGTCGCAGGAATCTGGAATGCCGTTGAGGTTGCAATCTTGGGCAAGTCCTGTCGCGATGTCGCAGGAATCAGGAATGGTGTTTGCGTTGCAATCTTGGGCAAACCCTGACCCGATGTCGCAGGAATCAGGAATAGCGTTTGTGTTGCAATCTTGGGCAAGCCCTGTCGCGATGTCGCACAAATCAGGAATGCCGTTGAGGTTGCAATCTTGGACAAGCCCTGTCGCAATATCGCAGGAATCTGGAATAGCGTTTGCGTTGCAATCTTTGGCGAAACCTGTTGCGATGTCACAGGAATCTGGAATAGCGTTTGCGTTGCAATCTTTGGCGAACCCTGTTGCGATGTCGCAGGAATCAGGAACACCGTTTGCATTGCAATCTTGGGCGAAACCTGTCGAGATGTCGCAGGAATCAGGAACACCGTTTGCATTGCAATCTTGGGCGAAACCTGTTGCGATGTCGCATGAGTCTGGAATGGCGTTCAGATTGCAATCTTGTGCAATTCCAGATGAGATGTCTTCTGCATCTGGGATTCCATTGTTGTTGCAGTCGATCGGCTTTAAATGAAAGATGTATGCGGAGCCTTGGTCAGTCTTGAGCGGAGTTCCGATGTCATCACCGTTCGCCCCAATGATGGCGCGTTCGCCATAGATATTTGCAGAAATGCCAAAGAACTTGTCAGCCAATCCATCACTGCCAGTAAAGCGGGCCTCTTGAGTCCATGTCGAAGTGCCGGTTTGCGTGAACAGATATGCCGATCCAATGTTGTTAAAAGTTGTAGATCCACCTTGCGCAGTGGCATCGTCATTGGGAGAAGTTGCGATAGCAAGATTGCCTTGTAGCGCAACTGCTGCGCCGAAGAAATCGCTTGCGACGCCATCGCTTCCAACGATTTTTGCTTCTTGAGTCCAGGTTGATGTGCCTGATAGTTGGAAGATGTATGCAGAGCCTCGGTCTGCTGCACTTGCGATGTCGTCGTATGGCGAGCTTGCGATTATCTGGTTATTGAATAGACAAAGGCTATACCCGAAGAAATCATTTGTTGCGCCATCCGACGGAACAAGCTTTGCTTCCAATGTCCATACCCCAGCTGTCGATCGTTTAAAGGTATATGCAGAGCCGCGATTCAAAACGGAGCTGATGTCATCGAATGGAGCTGAAACTAAAGCTCTATCGCCGTAGATCGAAACAGACCATCCGAAGTCTTCTTCGGCTGCTGCATCACTTCCTGTTATAACGAATTTTGATTCTTGCGCCCATATTCCAGAGGTTGCTCGTTTGAAAACATAGGCAGAGCCTTGATTCTCGATCAAGCCGATGTCGTCATTGGGCGAGCCAACGATTACGAGATCTCCAAAATTTGCAGTAGCAACTGCAGTATTTGTGATTGCAACTGAATATCCGAATGCGTCGCTCGCACTTGGATCGACAGGGACAGTCTTTACAACTTGCGTCCAAACTCCTGCGGTGCTTCTTTGAAAAATGTATGCAGAGCCTTGATCCAACAAAGTGATGTCATCAAAAGGCGCACCGACAATTGCGGTATTGCCGAAGATCGCAACGGAATATCCGAATGCATCGCCTGCGGCACCGTCAGAAGCTGTCAATTTCGCTTCAAAGATCCAGTTGCCGCTCGAATTCAATTTGTAAATATTCGCCGATCCTCGATCGGCTGCTGCCCCAATGTCGTCGTATCGCAATCCGACAATGGCAATATCAGGCTCAACGCCAGCAAAGCCCGCAAGATTTGAAAGCGCAACAGCATTGCCGAATTGATCATTCGCTAGGCCATCACTTGCCGTCAACTTAATCGTTTGTGTAGGTGGTATCGCAGCGGTATGTGAGGTGGTCAACGCACAGATCGCAGTTGCGAAAAGAGATTTGTAAAGTGCATTCAGCGAAGAAATGCCGTATTTTTGTGCTTGGGATATCCGCATTGGATTGACCTTGGGGTCTTACATCTTCGCATATTGCAAAGCAAATTGCAAAACAAAAGTCAGATTTTTCGTTGCCGTGCGGGGCGTGCAATTTTTATGTCGATGTGTGGATAACATTAGAAGTAATGCTTTGGCAGCCCCAAATTCCGCAGAAATATCGAGAAGCATCAGAAGCCGCGCTTTTGGAGAGCATTCGTGCCAGGAAAAGCGAACTTGGAAATCGTTTGATGATCCTGGGCCATCATTACCAACAAGATGAAGTGATTCAGCATGCGGACTTCATTGGGGACAGTCTCAAACTGAGCCAGACTGCTGCTGCCGAAGCCCAGCGACGAGGAACCGAATTCATCGTCTTCTGCGGTGTGCACTTTATGGCCGAGACCGCCGATGTCTTGACCGAAGATTCGGTGCGTGTGATCTTGCCCGATCTCGGTGCGGGATGTTCGATGGCGGATATGGCAGGTTATGAAGATGCAGTTGATGCGTGGGATTTCATCACAACTGCGCTGAAGGAGAAAGGCGTATCCAAGAAGCCGCAGAAATTTCGGGTGATACCTGTGACGTATGTCAATTCCAGCGCAGCGATCAAAGCCTTTGTTGGAAAGAATGGCGGCGCATGTTGTACGAGTTCAAATGCAAAGCAAATTTTTGAATGGGCGCTGAAGGGTGGCGACAAGCCACGCGAGAAGGGCGAACAAATCAAAGTTTTCTTTTTGCCAGACCAACATCTTGGCAGAAACACGGCGCATGCGCGAGGATTGATCACCGAGATTGATGCAGTCAAAGCGAAAGTCCCTGCGCAGACTGCGTTGTGGGATCCGAAGAAGGAACATGGCGGATTGACTGCAGAAAATATCCGCTCTGTCGATGTCATCTTGTGGGCTGGTCATTGCAGTGTGCATAAACTTTTTCGTCCTGAACATGTTGATGCGATTCGATCGCGCAAGGATCGCACAACAATCTTGGTGCATCCAGAATGTTCACAGGAAGTTGTGGATAAGTCGGATCTCTCGGGATCGACTGAATTCATCATTCAAACCATCGAAACGGCGAAGGCAGGGGCGAAGTTTGCTGTCGCAACCGAAGTGCATCTTGTGACGCGATTGTCTCGTGCTGCCGCACTTCGTGGAGTGGAGGTTGAGATGCTTTCGGGTTGTCAGTGTCTCTGCACAACGATGTACAGAATCGACCAACAGCATCTCGCGTGGGTACTCGATGAATTAGCTGCGGGGAAAATCGTGAATCAAATTCGTGTGCATCCCGATGCACGCAAATTCGCTCGAAAAGCCCTTGAACGAATGCTTTGCCACATTGCTCCAAAGCCAGTATTTGTGGACTGAACCTTCTGTTTCCTTTGGGGGGAAGCGACTCGTTCTATATATAGACTGATTAACCCATATGAAACCCGACATTCGCCACAAATGGCTTCGCAGAAGTTTGTTCGCACTCGCAGGGGGCATTGTCTTGCTTGGATTGGTCATCGCATTCTTGCCCACGATTCTTTCGGGATCGTTCGGGCGCAATATGGCGGTTGGGTTTGTATCGCCATTTGTCCGTGGCCAAGTATCGCTTGCTGGACTATCGCTTTCGTGGTCTGGACCACAAGTGATTCAAGGTTTTTCGATCAAAGGCGCAGATGGTGCATCAATCACTGTCGATATCACTGCAAACAATGGTTTGATCTCGCTTGCGCGACAATCGGAGCCTCTGCACATTGTTCTTTCGGGAATCGTTGCCACGAGTTACCGTCCTGACGGTTCGCTTTCGCTGACCGAAATGTTTGTGACTTCGAAGCCAGAAGTTTCCCCAGATCCGCAATCAGCGCAGACGAAAACACCATCAGCACCGAGTGTTTCTCTCGCAGAAACCTTGCGCGGAACAATCTTGGAAATCACCAGCCTTCAATTGATCGCAGCGGGTTCGCAATCGGATCCGAAGATTGAAATCAACGGACTGAAAGGAAAATTCTCAGTCGAAGATGCTGGAGTGCGTGCTTCATTTTCTGCCACGACCAAAGTTGCAGAGAAGAGTGGTTCGCTCTCATTGAACGGCGTGGTTGGTGGAATGTTTGCCAAGGATGGGTCGGTCAGTTTGGATGATGCATCGATTGATGTCGATCTGCAAGCGAGCGCGCTGGCAATTCCATCCGCAGGAGTTCCGCTGGAAATCGATTCGCTTTCGCTGAAAATTACTTCCGCAAGATTTGCCGATGCAGTACGGGTCGCAGGGTCGACGGTTATTCAACTTCCTACTGGAGAAACAGCCAATTCCACCATCAGTGTGGATGCAACAAATCCGATGGATGCGACAAAGCGATCACTCGCAGGATCGATTTCGTTGGTCAACCTTCCAACATCCGCGCTCGCGCCATATCTGCCGACTCCGTTGAATGCGGCGCGCGATCTGGGATCATCGTTGAATGCAAAGATCACTTTGGAAGGTCGAACAGGAAACGCAGAAGTCTCGTCGCAAAAGTTTACGATGACGGCTGCAGGTGGACTTGCCGAAGCTGGCAATGTGGTAACGATCGATCGGCTTGCGGTCAGCGCGCAGATTGATCCCGCATTGTTGCCGCCGACTCTGGGTGTCACTGCTCCAGTTTCGGTTTCGATTCAAGGCTCTGCGATCTCTCTTCCAATTCCAGCAGGCAATACGGCGATGGCTTGGAAAGATGCGCGCATGAACACAAGCGTGTCGATTGCGCCGATGTCGATGAAAGTTTCTGAGACGATGTCATTTGCAGTTGGTGCGACCACAATTGAGGTTCAGACTTCTGATCCCACGAAGGAAGTCACGCTGAAAGTGCAATCATCGATCGATGGTTCCGCGGTTGCTGTGGATCAGGTCATTACTGGTTTGGTCAATGCGCAAGGGCTTGCGGTTGATGCGGCCACTGCGAAGGGGCGTGTACAAATCTCGCCGATCTTTTTAGCGAATGCTTCATGGCTCGACTCAAACACCCGCTCGATGTTGGCGGATGCTGCGATCACAAATGTCGCAGCGCAAATTGAAAATAACGGCGGGAAACAAGGCGGAAATGCATCGGTCACACTTGAACTGAGTACGACTTCTATCGCAACAAAAATTGCGTGGACCGAAAGCGGATTCTCAACGGTGCCGATCGATTGTGTGTTGACATTGCCGCCATCGGTTGTCGCTCGCTATGCAGGACCAGAGGTTGTGCTCGCTTCGCCGACGCGCGTCGCGCTTCAAATTGGTGCGATGACAGGAACATGGGATTCAGTTTCGGCTGGTCGATTTCTTCCTGCAACGATTTCAACAAAGATCACGACAGATGCGATCGATCTTTCAACTGCGCCTGGTCTGACTCAAGGCGGTCGATTGCAAGGAGTCTCTGCATCTGCAACGCTTTCAACGCGCCCCGATGGTTCGATCGGCGGAGTTGATGCACAAGTGGATCTGAAGTTGGTGCAGATGCCAACCGCAACGAACCCAGGACGCGACGCAGCAACAATCGCGGCGACTGTCAAGTGGCCAGACTTTGCAAGCGCTGCGTTTCAATCCACTTTTAATGTGACGATCTCGCAGGGCGACACGCTGGCAACAATGATCGATGCCGGCGAGGGCAGCGCAGCACTCGTTGGACCTGGAACTGTAAAAGGTTCTTTCAATCGCGAACTCACCAAAGATGCATTCATCACAGAAATCTCTCTGCCACGCCTCGCGCTCAAGAGTTCGGGAACGCTCACGCCAGGAAAAACCGCTGCGGATGGGAAAGGATCTTCAATTGCGCCGCAAATTGATATCGCAAAAACCACTGGAAGTTTCGATGTTCCTGCAGAAATCGTAGAGCAAGCGCTTGGCTTGCGAACGGGAGTTGATTGGCGTCCGCTTGTTGCTCAAACTGGAGGGAGGTCCATTATCGGTTCGATCGACATCGAAAGTTGCCGGTGGACTGGTCGGGCAGAAGACGCATCTGTTGTCATGAGCGTTGTAGTAGAGCCAGGTTCCATCGCTCCACCAAATCGTGCAGCAATTGCATTTGAAAAAATCTCGATGAGTGTCAAGAGTCCTCGACTGGCGGAACGCGCTCAAGCATCGATTGGTGGAAAGTTTCAGGTTGGTTCAGGTGCCGCGGGGAATCTTTCTCTCGCGCTTGATGCCAATGGTGATCTTCGATCTCTCCTCGGCGCATCCTCTGATGGCAAGGATCATCCGCTTTCACTCAAAGCAAGCACGCTCTCGATCAAGATCCCCGGCGCACTGGCAATCGCGTTGGCAGATTGGAATGGTGGATCGAATGCGCTTTCTCAGTCCATCACACAACTCGGCGATATCAACGCTGCTTTCAATATCAATTCTCTCGCGCTGCCAACTGGTGCTGCAACGAGCGGTGCAGTCGATCTTCGTATGGACCTCGCAGCGATTGCGATCGAACCTGCAGGCAAGCCGAAGCTTTCAATGGGAGCGATTGCGTTGACGATGAAGTCAGCAGGATTTGACCGCGAATTGAACGCAGGACTCAATGGAACATTTCAAGTTGGCGATTCCGCTCCAGGCCCGATTTCCCTTGGAATTGCAGCAAGTGGAGACTTGCGATCGCTCTTTGCGAGTTCGTCTTCGGATGGGCAGGTTGCAAATCCGCTCACACTTCAAGCAAGCGAAATGCAAGTCAAGATTCCAGGCGCGCTCGCACTCTCTTTGATTGATTGGCTGAAAGGCACGAAGGATGCAACTGCAGCGTTGACTCGTTTGGGATCAATTGATTTGAGTGCGCACATCAAGTCGCTGACGTTGCCTTCAAATGGAATGCTCAATGGTTCGGTCGATTTGTCGCTTGATCTTGCTGCGATCGAAGTCGAACCCAAAGGCAAGCCAATCGTTGCGCTCGGCGCAACGCATGCAGATATCAAATCACCTCGATTGTCAGATTCGATGACGCTCTCGTTGACAAGCGGCGGCGCAAAGACTGGATCGATCACAGTGCAAGCAAGTGGACAGAAACTTTCCAATGCCGCGGGAGTATTCGATGCGCTTGCTGGCGCATGGACTGCGCAAGTGCGATGCGTAAAAGTCCCAACGGCGATTGTCGATGCTGCAGCAGGGCAGGGCGGACAATTGGTCGAGGCGCTTGGTCCTGAGATGGATGCATCCGTGGATGCAAATACTGTCACTGCAGCGGATGGAGTGCAGACAACGGTGGTGAAAGCAGATTTGAAGACGGAGTATTTGACTGTTGTCGCACCGAAGGTTGTTATCGCAAATGGAACTGCGTTTCTCACTCCTGCAAATCCACTCGCGGTGACTTTTGTAATCAACAAAGTTCTACAGCGCAGAATTCTCGAGCCGATGAATCCAGTTCTTGCGGATATTCGCAAAGCACCGCCGATTCGTTTACAAGTTTCGCAAGCGGCATACCCGCTCGACGGTCAGCTTGGAAAACTCGATCTTGACGCGCGCGTCGATGTGGGAGATGTCGAAGTCGTGCGAAGTAATCAATTCCTTGGAATGCTCGCTTTGGCACAAGATGCCAAGTCCGACACAATTCCCGCACGCATCGAACCGCTTGTAATCACCGCGCGCAAGGGAATTCTGACATACAAAGATTTCATTGTAAAAGCAGGCAAATTCGGCGACCAATGGCAGCAAGTCCTGAAGTTGTCAGGCGATATCAATCTCGGCAAGACGCCTCCATATGCAAATGCGATCACCTGTCGATATCCGCTCTCTTCACTTGGTCGATCGATTGGTGGTGCATCGGGCGCTCTCTCTTCGACTGCGCAGCAACTCAGTGAAGCGATCAAGAAATTGCCGATAGATCCAGGCGATCTCGTGCAAGTCGACATCACGCTTTCAGGACCTTTGGGTGATGTCGATGGCAAGCCAGTTCCGCTGCAGAGTCAAGTCAAGATGGTCTTCGATGCATCTGCGCTTGATGCGAAAAGGATTGGCAAAGGAGTGGGAGATTTGATAAAGATGTTTGGAAAATAAAACCCTGGAAATTCACTCGAGCCGCCGGCCACTCGCAATCACATTGGCTTTTCAGCAACTGTGCGATCATAGATTTCGAGCAACTTCGACTTGTCGAAAATCAACTCCGCACGGGTCAAACCCGAAATTTCATAGTGCGGAGTCAATTCAATCGCATCAACTGGACATGCTTCTTCGCACATGCCGCAATAAATGCAACGCAGTTCATCGATATCAAACTGCTTGGGATATTTTTCGCGATCTTCCCACGGGCTTTCTTCAGCAACGATGTGTATGCAATTTGCGGGGCAAGCCGTCGCACACATAAAACACGCAACACAGCGAACGCGCCCATCTTCGTCTTTGTTCAGTCGATGAACGCCACGGAATGTCGGCCGAAATTGTCCGCCTTCTTCGACTGGTCGATCATCGCGTTTCTGTTCGGGATATTGCACGACCCACAAGTTCTTCTTGTTCGTTCCATCACGCCCGACATTTTCGAACAAATGTCGCAGAGTTGTGCCGAGCCCCTTGATGATGCTGGGCACAAAGAGACTCTCGCTCAGTGTCAGCGGCTTTGGAGTGACATCGACAATTTGATCGTCAGGAATCGACATGGCGGGAGAGGATAATAGCCACCACTCCACTGCAGTGAGTCTTCGCCAAGAGTCATTACTATGCACTCTTGGATTCGACAGAGTCATCTTCGACTGACCCTTCAGCTCGCAAGCGTGTTCAAAATGAACAGGCTCAGGTTCGTATCGGGTGGAAAATGATGGGTCTTGGCTGGCAATTCGTGACGGAAATGTTGGCCGGAGCTTTCGTTGGCTGGATCGTTGGAAGGTGGCTTGGTGATGAGACGCTTGGCGCACTCATCGGAACAGGATGCGGCTTGGCCGTGGCGACATACACACTCATTCGCGGGGCTTTAAAGTTAAATTCGGCCCTTGACCGATTGGAGAAATCGAATGGCACGAACCCTCCGCCACCGTTGATGCAGGAAAAATGGAAGAACAGCGATAAAGATAATGCCTGATTCCACCAACAATCCCGCGCACAACAGTGCCGCTACGCCAAGCGTAAATTTCGGTCCACTGCTGAAAGTCCCTTGGCTATTGGTCTGCATTGGCATCATCGCCGTTGCGTTGGTGGTTGCGGTTCTTTGGTCGATCTGCGCTCCAATTTGGGGATGGGAAGGTTGGCAAATGGCAATTCGAGCAGTGGTTGCGGTCTTGCCTGTAGCCCTCGGCGGATGGCTGATCACCGCACCTTGGCGGCCTCGATTTGCTGTGGATTTGATTACGGTTTGGCTTGCTGGAACGGTTATTCGCCTGCTGCTAACCCCTCTTGCATGCCTGGCGTTATACTCCCAATCCCCCTGTGACATAGGCCAATTTGTGGCAGCAACGGGGGCGTGCTACTTCGCAATTATTCTTGCTGAAGTTGGCATGATCGCAATGAATTTGCCTCGCGCTGCAGTCGGCGGCGTGCGGCAATAAAACAACCGACTCAAGAGAGGTGCTCGGCGAATGTCAGTTTTTCTTGCAAGCGAATCAGATCCAATCGCTCACATTGTTGACAAGGGTGTTTTCGGTTTCAACTTGTTTGAAAGACCACTCATGCTCAGCATGATCACGCTTGTCGTTTGTGCGATCGTGCTTTTCTTTTTGATGCATCGAGCGGCAAAGTCGATCGCAACCGGACCTGTTGCGATGGGAAATCGTCGCTTCATTCCCATTGGTTCTTTTGCTGCGCTCGTTGAAGTTGTGATTGTTTATCTGCGCAATGAGATGCTCATTCCAGTGATGGGTGAACGGTTAACCAAGAGATATCTCTCATTCTTGCTTTCACTCTTTTTCTTCATTTTAGCGCTGAATATTGTCGGTTTGATCCCATTCGTAGATATTCAAGATGCTCTGTATGGTTTGATGGGAAAAAAGTTCGACATCCAAGATCATGAAACTGCCGCAATCTTCGGTGGTGCTGCGACTGCGAGCATTTCCGTCACAAGTGGATTGGCTCTTATCTCATTCATCGTCATTCAGTTTCAAGGATTCCGAGAACTCGGAGTCAAAGGTTGGCTTGAACATTTGTGCGGCGGCCACGAACTGGTTCACGGTCCGATCTTTCTTTGGCTTGTCATTCCGATCGTCTTCTTTGTCGAATTCTTTGGCCTCTTTGTGAAGCCCGCTGCATTGGCGATTCGACTCTTCGCCAATATGGTCGCCGGCCATACGCTTTTGATCACTCTGACAATGTTCGGGGCAATGGCAATCAAGGCTGGCTTGGGAACATTTGCCGTCGGAGGCATCACCATCGTCAGCGGTATTGGCGCCATCTTGATCACATTCCTCGAAGTTTTCGTAGCTGTTCTGCAAGCCTTTATTTTTATGTTTTTGACCGCTGTCTTTATTAGCCTGATGGCTCATGAAGAGGGGGAAGAGCATTCTGACCATGCAATCGACGATGGTCACGCTGCTTCTGCAATGACTGCCGCACACTAAGCAGAACTCTGTATATTGCTTACCCCTTGCGGGCGATGTTCGCCCTCAAGTTTCATTCCTGAATCACGCATCAAAACCGCACTTAACCCACTGGAGAATCGACAAACATGAAGCTCGCTCATTTCACACTCGCCTTGATCGCCGGAACAGTTCTCGTCAATGTTGCATCATCTGCTGATCCAGTCGATGCAGCCGCTCTCGCAGAAAAGGCAGAATTGGCGAAACTCGCCGCAGCGAATTGGGGCAAAGGAGTCGGAGCTGGTTTGGCTTGCGGTCTCGCAGCAATCGGCGCAGGAGTTGGAATCGGTCGCATCGGTGGTAGCGCAGTCGAATCCATCGCCCGCCAGCCAGAGATGACGACACGAATCTTCATCAACATGATTCTGACCGCTGCTCTTGTCGAAGGTGTTGCACTCTTCGCCGTGGTCGCCGGATTCCTCAACTTCAAGTGATTGAAATGAGTGTCTTTGTCTGCATGCAATCGCATGCAGCCGTCTGGATTCCTTTGGAAACAATGAGGAGATTGTCTGATGTTGATCGCTGCAACTGATCCGCTCGCATTTAATTTGCTGCCGTTTATCACCACGATTGTGGTTTTCACGGTGGTTGCCCTTGCACTGGGAATGTTTGTTTGGCCGAAAATCCTAAAAGGACTTGAAGATCGCAACGCAAAGATTTTGCACGAGATCGAATCGGCCGAAGCTGCTCGCGCTGCCGCTGCATCCAAGCAGAAGGAGTTCGAGCAAAAGCTTGCAGAAGCGCTTGAGCAAGCCGCTCAAATGATTCGCGAGGCAAAGTCCGAAGCGGTTCGTATGGGCGACGAGATTCGTGCGAAGAGCGAGGCGGATTTGGCTGAACGCGCTCGCCGCGCTGGCGAAGAAATCGAAAATGCGCGGCGTGCGGCCATCGCAGAACTCGAATCTCACGCAGCAACTCTGGCAGTTTCCATTGCTGGACGCATCTTGAAGCGTGAGATCAATCCCGCAGATCAGAAGCGAATGATCGAAGAGTCCGTGACAGGAATGTCCGCAATGTCTGGCAAGCGCAACTGAGTTTTCTATGAGTTCCACGGATAAAATCGCCACCGTCTATGCCAACGCATTGTTGGAATTGGCTGTGAAAGAAGGCGGCAATTCTCGCGCCCAAGAAATTGGCGAAGAACTTGACGCACTCTGCGAAGTGATCGGCGCAAACAAAGCGTTTGTGGAATTTCTCGGATCACCCGCGATCGATCGCACCGCCCGAACTGCCACCATTGATCGTGTTCTGAAGGGTCGAGTCAGCGATACGATTTATCGCTTCGTGCGAATCGTGAATCACAAAGGTCGCCTTGGCCATTTGCTTTCTATGGGGCAAGCGTATGACACGCTTCTGCAAAAACTTTTCGGCAAGACGGAAGTCGATGTCTATACGGTTGATGGTCAACCGATGGGCGAAGCAACCGAAACACTGATGCGCGAAAAGTTGCGCGCCGCAATCGGCAATGAAGCGATTTTTCATTATTACGCAGATAAGTCGATGATTGGCGGAATTAAATTGCGCATCGCAGACCAACTTGTGGATGGATCTGTTGCTACTCAGTTGCGCCGATTGCAAGAAACCATTATTGAATCTGGAGGCGCAGCCGTTCGCGGCGACTCCAAGAGATTCATCGCCTGAACTATTTTTGAACGCTCGTTTTTAAGAGGAAACAACCATGAAGATCAAGACAGACGAAATCGCATCAGTCATTCGCCAAGAGATCGAAAAGTTCGGCAGCACGCTGGAGGTCAGCGATGTCGGGCAGGTCGTCGAAGTCGGCGACGGAATTGCCAGAATCTACGGACTGGGCAAAGTGATGTCTGGCGAATTGATCGAATTCGAATCACAAGGCGGAACAGTCATGGGCCAAGTGATGAACTTGGAATCTGACACCGTCGGCGCCGCGCTTTTCGGCGATGCAACCGGCGTTCGCGAAGGCGATACCGTTCGTTCGACTGGACGACTTCTAGAAGTTCCAGTTGGACCGCAATTGCTCGGACGAGTTGTTGATCCGCTGGGCAAGACTCTCGATGGCGGTGCACCGCTTGGAACAACTGAAACTGGAAAGGTCGACATCGTCGCTCCTGGAATCGCTGCGCGTCAGCCTGTGAAGGAACCGATGCAGTTCGGCATCAAGGCCATCGATGCAATGGTCCCCGTGGGTCGCGGTCAGCGCGAACTCGTCATCGGTGATCGCAAGACTGGCAAGACAGCGATCTGCTTGGATTGCATCATCAATCAACGACAGTATTGGGGAACTCCAGAAGCAGTCGTGTGCATCTATGTCGCAGTTGGTCAGAAAGATTCGACCGTTGCGAGTGTGGTTGATGTGCTGAAGAAAAAGGGCGCGATGGATTACACCATTGTTGTCAACGCAGGCGCTGCATCTTCTGCGCCGATGCAATACATCGCTCCGTACTCCGGATGTGCGATGGGCGAATACTTTATGTGGAAGGGCAAAGACCCTTCGTACACAGGACCAAAGCATGTCCTCTGCGTTTATGACGATTTGTCCAAGCAAGCTGTTGCGTACCGCGAACTTTCGTTGTTGCTTCGTCGTCCACCAGGTCGCGAGGCATATCCCGGCGACGTTTTCTATCTGCATTCGCGTTTGCTTGAGCGATCAACGAAACTCTCGAAAGAAAACGGCGGCGGATCGCTGACGGCACTTCCGATCATCGAGACGCAAGAAGGCGACGTCTCTGCATACATCCCAACCAACGTGATTTCCATCACCGACGGTCAGATTTATTTGCAGCCAGAACTTTTCTCGGCAGGCGTTCGACCCGCGATCAACGTGGGAATTTCCGTCAGCCGCGTCGGTGGAGCTGCGCAGATCAAAGCGATGAAAGAAGTCGCAGGTTCATTGCGACTCGATCTTGCCGCATATCGAGAACTGGAAGCATTCGCCCAGCTTGGCACCGAACTCGATCAAGCATCGACGCGCCAACTTGCGCGCGGCGCACGCATGGTCGAACTTCTCAAGCAAGGTCAATACAGTCCATTCGACACGATCGACCAGTGCCTTTCGATGTTTGCCGGATCCAAGGGATTCATGGACGATGTTGT
>CAMBWI010000046.1 GCA_945871445.1 Singulisphaera sp. GP187
CAGGGCAGATAGTCGATGACTGCATCGAGAACAGCCTGAACACCCACATATTTCAGGGCAGATCCGCAAAGAACTCCAAATGCCCGCAAACTGATAATGCCGGCGCGAAGAGCAGCTTTCAACTCTGGCACGGTGATCGAATTTGGATCGGTGAGATATTTTTCGGTCAAGTTGTCATCGAGTTCTGCGATCTTCTCGACCATCTTGTGGCGCCATTCAGTCGCCTTTTCCATCCATTCTTCTGGGATCTCGGTGATCTTGATCTCTTGGCCGTCATCAGCCTGCGACCAATACATCGCCTTCATCTCCATAAGGTCGATGATTCCCTTGAATTCATTTCCCCAGCCGATTGGGTATTGAATTGGAATCGCATTCGCTCCCAAGCGGGTGAGGATCGAACCGAAAGAGAAATCGAAATCAGCCCCAAGCTTGTCCATCTTATTGATGAGGCACAAGCGAGGAACGCCATAACGATCTGCTTGACGCCACACAGTTTCGCTCTGCGCTTCGACGCCTTCTTTGCCGTCAAAAACGGCGACTGCTCCGTCGAGAACACGAAGCGAGCGTTCGACTTCAATGGTGAAATCGACGTGACCTGGGGTATCGATCAGATTGATCTTGTATTCAGTTCCTTTGTGTTCCCATGGGCAAGTTGTTGCTGCGGACTGAATGGTGATTCCGCGCTCTTGTTCTTCAACCAACGAGTCCATCGTTGCTGTGCCTTCGTGCACTTCACCCATGCGATGAATCTTGCCGGTGTAAAAAAGGATGCGCTCCGTGACGGTGGTTTTACCAGCATCGATGTGTGCGCAAATTCCGATGTTTCGAACGCGATTGAGATCGATAGGCATTGTCATAAACTCCAGTTAGTTAAAGAGTCCCTCATTCTAACAGGGAAGCGCATTGGGTCAATACGCCAAGAAGAGGATTTCAAAAACCTCATTTGAACCCGTCATTTCGTACGAACTGCCTCTCAAGCGGCGCAATATGTGCCGTAAGAAGTCACGGGTCGTTCAGATTGTGCGAATAAGCTTCGATTCGTCCAGCCCACTTGCGACTAAAGCAGGTCGAATCAGCCCAACAAATCGGCGACCATCTTTGACATAGCCCGCAGTGGGCTCCAAGTTCGTCACGCGAGCGGCAAACCAGCGATTCATTCGATCCATCCAAAGTTCGCGCACATATTTCGCAGTCATCGAAGCAAGTGCGATTGGCAAATGATCCGCTTCGCCTTCGACTGTAAAGGAAATCACCATCGACGCCTTCGCACTCTCAATTTGATAGATGCTCTCTCGTAAATCTTCTTGGATGACTTTCAAGCGATCGTTTGGAAATGCGCGCAATAGATCATCGAGATATCGCATGCGTCCGCTTTGACGATCGGCAGCGACTCGAATTGCAGCATCAGGCCAACGCGCGCGCAATTGCGTGACTTGATCAATCAAGATCGTCCATGGAACGCTTGTCTTGACAACTCCTTGTCGCGCGGCTTCATTGATTTCATCTGCATCAATCGTTTGACAGACCATTCCGTGACCAGCGACGGATGCGTCATTTGCCGCTCTTCGAAGCATTGCACACGCAATCTGAATCTGCGGCGCATCGCAAGCCCATGGCAACGCGGTTGATTCGCAATACCACGGAGCAATTGTGGAAGGATCGCTCGCACCTACGCGAGCAAAGAGATCAGAATCGTTGGTCAGCGCATCAACATTCGATTGCAGACTGAGTGCTGCGAGAACTCCGCGTTCGATTGTTCGCATTGGATGAACGCCATTCTCGCCAGTGCCTTTCAATTTCTTGCTGTCATTGATCGAAATTCGTCCACGGCGATCTTTGCTTGAACGGCAAACTGCTCGCGAGAGAGTCTTCCATAAATTCGGCGGCGCAAGAGGATCGCTCGCGCCTTCGATCGACCAATGCGAACACGCAACGCACAGCGGCCCGAGCAAAGGTCCATATCCAGCTTCATCGATTCCTGCATAGATCAGCATTGAATGGGTATTGTGACAATCTGACGCTATCCTTGCTTGCTCAACCCCAACTGAATGAGGAGACTTTTCAAATGACGAACGTAACGACCCGGCCTTCTGGCAAGCAAAGCACACAAGAATTACTTGGATCTGATGCAGAAATGCTGTTGAATTATAAGGCAAAAGTCAGCAAGGATTTGTTGCATTTGCCCGGTCCAGATTTCATCGACCGCACATACATCCAAAGTGATCGCAATCCGCAGGTTCTGCGCAATATGGCGGCGATGTTCAATCATGGGCGACTTGCAAGCACTGGATATTGCAGCATCTTGCCGGTGGATCAAGGGATCGAGCATTCCGCTGGAGCAAGCTTCGCAAAGAATCCGATTTATTTCGACGGCGAAAATATTATTAAATTGGCAATTGAAGGTGGATGCAATGCGGTCGCAACGACCTTCGGCGTCTTTGGAAGTGTTGCGCGAAAGTATGCGCACAAGATTCCATTTCTCGTCAAGATCAATCACAACGAATTGCTGACATATCCAAATCAGCATAAGCAGATTTTGTTTGGATCAGTTGAAGAGGCTTGGAATCTTGGAGCAGCATCAGTTGGCGCAACGATTTATTTCGGCTCAGATGATTCTGATCGGCAGATCATCGAAATCTCCGAGGCTTTTCAGCGCGCCCACGAACTTGGAATGGTCACCGTGCTGTGGTGCTATTTGCGCAACAGCGCATTCGTGAAGGATGGCAAGGATTATCACACAAGCGCCGATTTGACTGGTCAGGCAAATCATCTTGGCGTGACGATTCAGGCGGACATCATCAAGCAGAAGCAGGCAGATTGCAACGGCGGATATCAGGCGCTGAATATGGGCGGATCGAGTTATGGAAAATTTGATCCACGCATTTATACTGAACTTTGCAGTGATAATCCGATCGATTTGACGCGCTATCAAGTGTTGAACTGTTTCAGCGGGCGATCAGGATTGATCAATTCTGGTGGAGCGAGCAGTGGCGCGAACGATTTGGCGGATGCTGTTCGAACAGCGGTCATCAACAAGCGCGCTGGCGGAACTGGACTGATCTCAGGACGCAAATCTTTCCAGAAGCCAATGGCTGATGGAATCAAGTTGCTGAATGCGATTCAGGATGTTTATTTGGATAGCAAGATCACGATCGCATAAATCAACACCACAGCCGCAGGACGCATGCTCTGGCGCGCAGACATGTTGCGCGCTGAAATCGAGCGCGCCATACGGCGCGCTATGACAACTTCGCAGACTTCGGCTTGACTTGCAAACTCGCGCAGGACATGGTTCCGACGGCGCACACGCAAAACATGTGCGTGCACAGTCGCTGATCACGTATGCATTCCCGTGGCTTTTTGAGCCCAAGAGGACTTTGCACGGTGAGCGCCCGAATCGCTCCGTCAATAAATAATCATGCCGTTGCTGCAAGTCGCTGAGTAGCTCGGACGGGCTTCTGTGCACGGTTGGATTCCATCATTCGCCGTACTTCTTCAGCATCGGCAAACTCCTCACCGAATCTGACGAGTCTGAGACTGTTGGCGATGACGAAAATATATGCAGCAGCTTGATAGAAGGGGGTCACCCAAATATCAATTTGGCCAGTTGCAGCCAATGCGAGGCCGACAGTTGCCAATAGGAGACTCGCCCCGATATTGACTGCGATAATTCCGCGCGTCTTCGTCGCAAGTTCGAGCAAGAAAGGAATGTGTCGAAGATCTTCATTCATCAATGCAACACCTGCGCTATTAGTGGCAATGTCGGAACCCGAAAGTCCCATGGCGACTCCAACATCAGCGCTGGCGAGAATTGGTCCGTCGTTGATACCGTCGCCGACAACGAGAACCTTGTTTCCACGTTGCAGCAGATACTTCAATTCTTCGTGTTTCTCTTCTGGAAGGCATTCAGCTTCGATGGTGTCAACACCAACTGCTTCACCCACTTGCCGAGCGACGGCCAAACGATCGCCTGTAAAGATGCAGATGCGCCGAACGCCCAACTGACGAAGTCGAGTCACAGTTTCCGCTGCATTTTGTCGCAATTTATCCTCGAGTCCGACTGCACCCAAATATCTATTGTCGACCATCACGTGCACACTCGACATACCGTCGATGCGCTCTTCAACCTTAGCGATTTGTTCTGTGACGCTTGGATTCAGTTCTCGAAGCCACTGCGATCTTCCAGCGTGAATGGTGGATCCGCTTGCAGTCTTTGCCAAAACACCGCGACCGTGAATCTCTTCATAGGAGGTAAGAGTGGCTGGTTGGATTCGCGCGCGCGTCGCAGTTTCCAGAATGCTTCGCGCAAGGGGATGATTGGAAGATTGTTCGCAGTCAGCCGCAGCCTGAAGAAGCGCAGCGCCTTCGCATCCTTCTGCAGGAGCGAGTCTGCTGACGCTGAACTTTCCAGTTGTAAGAGTTCCAGTCTTGTCCATGACAACGGTATCGATTCGTCCCGCCGCTTCCAAAGTTCGCGTTTGTTTGATCATGATTCCCAAGCGAGCTGCTGCGGCGAATGCTGCAACCATTGCTGTTGGATGCGCAATCAAAAGAGCGCCAGGGCACGTCACTACCAAGACGGTGATTGCACGGACAGCGGCTTGATCGCGAACTCCCGCAACCACGCTCTTGCTCGTGAAGAACCAAACCAATCCAGCGACCATCAACACGACTGGAACGTAATACGCAGCCAACCGTTCGATAAGTTCCTGACGATCACTGCGAGAATTCTCTGCTTCTCGGATGAGCGTTTCGACTTTGCCGATCGTGGTCTCTCCTGCGACGGCGGTCACAGTTATGTCGAGTTGCCCCGTCAAATTTGTTGTTCCTGCGTACACATCCAGTCCAGGCTGCGCTTCGACTGGCACAGCTTCACCAGTCAATGAAGCTTGATTGATACTGCTTGTACCGCGCACAATGCGACCGTCTGCGGGAAGATTTTCTCCAGGTCGTACACGGAGTACATCTCCAACCTTCACGATATTGCGACTGACTTCACGCTCACTTCCAGAAGCATCGATGATGCGCGCAACATCAGGAGTCAATTCGAGCAGTTCACGAATTGCGCGTTGCGCTCCCCAAGCAGTTCGCGAAAGAATCAGTTCGGAAAGCCAGAGAAAGAACGCAAGAAATCCTGCAGCGAGATAGAGATGATTCGCCATCGCTGCAAGCACAGCCAAAGTTGCAAGTGAATCACTTGATGGACGACCCATTCGCAATTCCTTCAATGCACCCATAGCCATTGGAACAGTCAGAATGATCGCACCGATCACAGCGGGGATTTGCGTGACGGAAGGTTCAATACCGAAAAGCGCAGAACCCAACCACGCAACTAAAAGCATCATGCCTCCGCAGAGTGCAATAAAAAGTCTTCGCTCAAGCCGAATACCGCCTTGTGCAGATTCGTTTTCACGATCGTTGCGAGTTGTTGTGGCGGATGCGTCAATGGTGGTCATAAATGAGGATTCTCCAATTGACTTTGAGGTTAGCACGCTTGCGGATCGAAGTCGTGGTAGGGTGTTTGGATGGCACAGCGGATTGCAGTTATTGGATGCGGGCAATTTGGAACCGTTTTGGCGTGCCACTGCGCGAAAGCTGGAAATGAGGTTGCGCTTTGGGGACGCGATATGCAAGAGATTGCGCCACTTTTGGCGAATCGCGAAAATCCAAGAATCAAAGGGCTACGCATTGCAGAATCGATAGCCATCACCATAGATGGGCGACAGGCAATGTCTGGTGCTGATTTGGTGATAACGGCCATTCCTGCTCAATACGCTCGTTCGATTTGGAAAGTTCTTGGGAAAGATTGTCCAAAGAGCGCGTGTGTTGTCAGCGTTGCCAAAGGATTTGAAGTGGAATCGAGAATGAGACCAAGTGAGGTGCTCTCGGCTCTGAAAATTGGTTCAGAAGTCGTAACACTTTCAGGTCCGACGATCGCCACCGAAGCCGCACGGGGTTTACCGACGGCACTCGTCGCAGCTGGCAACGAATCTGCCACTCAACTTGTGCAGAAGGCGCTTGCCACTGATACGTGGCGCATCTATTGCACGACCGATCAGGTGGGAGTCGAAGCCGCAGGTGCAATAAAAAATGTAATCGCACTTGCCGCTGGAATGGTTGATGGAATGGAACTTGGAATGAATGCGAAGGCGACATTGCTCGCTCGTGGGCTTGCAGAAATTTCTCGTTTAGGTACAGCACTGGGTGGTCGTCGAGAAACATTTTTCGGCGTGGCTGGCGTGGGAGATCTGGCAACAACGTGTTTCAGTATGGATGGACGCAATCGCACCCTCGGCGAAAGAATCGGTCGAGGAGAATCATGCGATTCTGCTGTGAAAGCTATGGAATCGGTGGTGGAGGGTGTCGAGACTTGCAAAGTTGTCGTGCAACTCGCCGAAATGCACGGTGTGGAAATGCCAATTGCGAAAGCGGTTCACGCAGTTTTGTTCGATGGACTTTCTCCGCGAACTGCCCTGCAAGAATTGATGCGGCGCAATAACAGCGAAGAGCGAATTTGATTCGTTTGGTGTTCGTACAGAAGAAATGCAATTCACTCTGCGAATCTACGGAACAGTGACAAGCGTTCCGCCAGCATCGATGCGCCTTTGAAATCTGTGCTTGCGGAGTAATTCAATTGCCCGTTGCAAGTCGTTCCAAAGTGGAGCTTGAAATGTCATCGGTTCGTTCGAGATTGGATGTTTAAATCCAAGAAGCGCTGCATGCAGAGCTTGCCGAGAGAGAAGTGGTTCGTCGGTCGCTCCGCCGAAATCTCGCTCCGTGACATGTTTGCCTCCATACATGTCATCTCCCACAAGTGGATACCCAAGATGCGCCAAATGCACGCGAATCTGATGAGTGCGCCCAGTCAGCAGTTCCAGTTCGACTAACGAGCAACCTTCATATTCCTCTAGCACGCGGTAGACAGTCTGCGATGGTTTGCCAGTGTCGTCATGCCGCACTGCGTATTTCTCTCGAATTGTCGGATGTTTCCCAAGTGGAAGGTCAATCAAATCGACATGAGGTTCTGGGTGGCCTTGCACCAATGCGATGTATCGCTTGCGTGTCTGCCGCAGTTCGAATTGTTTGCCGAGTCTCCAATGTGAAGTATCAGTCTTTGCAGCAACCATCACGCCGCTTGTGTGCTTGTCCAGTCTGTGAACAACTCCAGGTCTTGCAAAATCTTTTCCAACTGTGGAAAGTTGTCCGCTTGATCGATGCTGAAAATGCCACGCAAGTCCATTGATCAGCGTGCCAGATTTGTGACTGCGCGCTGGGTGAACAATCAGTCCAGGCCGCTTGTTGATGACGATCAATTCATCGTCCTCGAAAAGAATATCAAGTGGCATTTCTTCAGCAGGAATTTCGCTACTCGGCGGGGGAGGGAGAGTGGCAATCACCACATCACCTTTTCTCAATTTTGTGCTCGCTTTGGCGATGCGCCCATTCACAAGCACTGCATCCTCTTCGATCAATCGTTGAAGAGCAGTGCGACTGAGAAACGGCACGCGGTCGACGAGATATCGATCAAGTCTCTTTTCTAAATCGTGACTGAGTGTGAAAGTGACTTGGACAGGATGATCATCGTCTGCAGCAGCAGATTCTTCATACAGTGCCAAAAGTGCTTCGCGGTTGACAGTTCCTGATGTCGTCAGAAGATTCTGCGAATCTGTAATTGGATTTTCGCCTGATACATCGTCGGCGCAAGCGTCGGAATTATTGCGGAGTTTTTTGCTCGCGTCGTCGCTGGGACTGTGAGAGAGCAATGCAAATCTTCGCAGTCTTTTAAGGCGCTGGCGCTGGCGCAGGTGCAGGTGCTGGCTCAGGTGTTGGCGCAGGTGCTGGCGCAGGCGCTGGTGCCGGCTCAGGAACTGGAGCATCTGCTGGCGCAGGTGCTGGCGCAGGAACTGGAGCATCTGCTGGCGCAGGTGCTGGCGCAGGCTCAGAAACTGGAGCATCTGCTGGTTGAGCAGCACTCCTTGCAACATCACCCAAGAGAAGTCGCATTGCATCAGCTTCCGCACTTCCAGGATCGCTTGGAAGTATCAAAGGCGAACCATCAGGAAACTTTGCAATTGGTGGAGCAGCAGGAATTGGATACGGCGAAGAAATAACCGCAAGAGTTTCTATTCGTGCTTTCGCTTGATCTGCAACCCATGGATATTCAGTTCCCGCAAGTGCCTGAGCAGCTTCGAGTGAAGCTTTCGCAGCGGCAACATCACCTTTGGATTCTGCGACTGCAGCACGACCGAAGAGCGCGCTGACTTCAAATCCACGGCTTACCGCCTTCGGATTTGCCTGCGCGTTTTTGATGACATCTAAATAGAGCGCGTCTGCTTCATTGAGCCATTCCAATCTCATCGCTGGGGTCAACTGAGCATCGCTTGCTGTTGCTTCGCGATCGAATCGTTGTCCTGTCACGATACTCTGCAGATATCGATCCCCTGCATTCAAGAGTGCGAACGAAGCAATGGCATTGATATCGCCATGTTTGGCCGCGACATCTTTGAGTGACGATGGGAGATCTGCCGCCTGGAGTTCTGCCCACGCAAGATCGCGCGCTTGTGCAGATCGATTCTTCCACCAGTTCCATCCCATGACCAAGCATGCAACCACTAGAACGGCGAGAAGCCAATTCGGTCCACTTGTCTTCAGCCAAAAGAGGAAGTCGTCGTTGATCCGACCTTCTGTCAGATCAGTTTGTTGCAGATTGCCAAGTCGTTTGCGGTCCATAAGGGGTCGAAGTGTAGCATTCCATGGGAATTCAATGGGCTGCAAGATTCTTGTGACAGATCTCGACGGAACACTGCTTGATCGCAGTGGATCTGTTTCATTCGCAAATCGGCAGGCGATTGCGCTGGCGAAAGATTCGGGAATCGAGGTTGTGTTTGCAACCGGTCGTTCTTGGCTTGAATGTCGGAGTATTTCACAAGATGTTCTTGGGACTGGCGTGGTTATTTCTGCAGGCGGAGCAGCGCTTCACGACATCGAAAGCGGTCGCTGCGAAGATCGAATAGTCATTTCTCAAGATCTCGTCAGTCACTGCACAGAGTCACTCATTCGACATGGTCATCTCGCCCATCTTCTGAAGGATTCGACTCAATCAGGCTATGACTATTTGTTGGTTGGCGACGCTCAATTAGATGCAGCGAGTCGTTGGTGGTTTGGCGTGCATCCGGTGATTACTCGTTCGGTTGCAAAGTTGCACGATGATGCGATTGAGCGCTCTGTTCAATTGGAGCATGTACTTCGTGTTGGAACAGTTGCGATGGCGAGCGAGTTATCTCTTGTCGCAGATGCCATTCGCAAAGAAGTTCCAGAACAACTCGCAATCAAACATTGGCCAGCTTTAGTCGCACTGGGCACCGCTGGCATTGATACGCACTTGCTGGAGATCTTCGACACAAATGTTGATAAGTGGGCGATGATTCAGAGGCTTTGCAAGTTGCGTGGGGTTGATGAGAAAGATGTTGTCACGATCGGCGATGGTCTGAACGATGTTGGAATGTTGAGCGGGGCGGCAAATTCATTTGCTGTGGCGAATGCGGATTCCTCTGTTGCTCAGCGTGCGACACACCGTGCTCCAGATCACGACGAAAGTGCGTTTGCATTCGTTGTCTCGGAAGTATTACGCAAAAGATGACACTTGCCTGTTGGGACTACGATCTACAGAATGAACTCGTCGGCGGAAACAAATGCTGTGACACAATGGTCTCCACCGCTTTCGCGAGTGGATGGTTCAGCACTTTGCACTGCGGCTGAAGCGTTGCTCAAGGGATTTCTCGAAACCGAACTTGATGTCCATGCGATTTTCGGTGTCAGGCGTGCGCCATTTGAAACGGTTTTTCGCACAGCGGAGTTGGAATCGAATCAACAGATTCTTCAACGCAATGGAGTCCGCGTCGTTGCAGTGCAAGATGCCTCGCGGGCAATCGAACTGGCAGCACAAGAAGCCGCACGCGGCCGCCGTGTTGCGGTACTGATTCCAAATGATGAATTAGACAATGTTGTTTTAGCGCTGGCACAATTGTCAGAATCTCCTCTTGGAGAATCAGCTGGAATTTGTGTGGTGATGGAGGACAACCCCTTCGCTGTCGAGGCCACGTGCCCGCGTCGTATCTGCCGTCGTGCGGGATTTACTGCGATCGAGCCGTGCGATGTCGCAGGACTCATTAGCGAATGCGATGCAGTGCTTCGATTGTCTCGCTCCACGCGTCGCCCGTCAGCACTCATCGTTCATGTGTCGATCTTGCGCTCAGGGTCCACGCTTTCAGTCGCACCAAATCGTCAAGTTTCTCGAGTGGATCACGATGCATGGTTGCGCCGAAAACAAGTTCCTCGATTGGGAGATTCTGCCGATCCACTTCGAATCATTCGAGGTCTTGAACTGAATCGACTCGAGCATCTACCCAGCCCAGGCGAACGGGAGCAGTATGGTTTTATTGCTATCGGAGCAAGCGCAGTCGCAGTTCGTCATTTACTCGATGAACTCAGCATGACTGGACGAGTGCCAGTGCTTCGATTGACTGTGATCGAACCAATGGATCACGCCATAGTCATTCGAATCTTGGAGCGTTGCCATCATGTCATTCTTGTCGAAGCACGACCAGGATCAGTTGCTCCGGAGATTGTCGCAATCGCCGAATCGATCCGCGGAAGTGGCGGAGTTCCTGCGCAAGTTTGGTGGAATTCGATGCCGCCCGGTGCAGGAGATGTCGAACCGCTTGGAATCAACGATGGTTTGAGGACAAGTTTGCTTACTCGGCGAGTGGTGCGTTTGTTGCACGAAATTCGCCCCGGTTTGCAATTGGCTGAACGGCTTGCGCGAGTCCCCGCGTGGGTGGCAACAATTGATTTGCCACGCCGAAGTGCAGGGCTTGGTCTTGGCGCAGCTTTCGAAGTCGTCGCGAGCGCCATCAAGGAAGCAGCAGAGATTGTGGCAGTACGGACCTATGCAGATCAGTTGCGCAGAGTGATTGTGAATGATCGTGAATTGCCGCCGACTGCTGCTGATGTCATCTGTACCGTCGAGATATGGGACAGCAGACGCTTTCGCCGCGAAGGAATTGGCGTAGTCAGACAAGCTGTGTTCGAATCAAATCCAAGAATTATCGTGGTATGCGATTTTGGTGATGATGCGGATTTCGACATCGAGCGCATTGCTCGCGCTGCATCAGGGACTCAGGGTGAAACAAGTTTGGCGTTTCTTCGAGTTGACATCAACGACAATGAAGCTCTTCGCGATGGAATTATCTTGGCGGCAGAGTCCACAGCTTTGACGATTGTGATTGCGCGTGATGGTCCGCCTCCTCGGCGCAACATCGCAGCACTCGATCGCACTGCGCAAGAAATTGATCGTGATGGTTTTCTACGATTTCAGCGATTTGTTCTTCCTGCAGATAATGCCTGCGAACTTCGGGATCCCGGTCTTGCAACGCAGGTTGCGCGGGGACTTCTGCGTGGATCCGATCCTCTGCGATCCGAGGCACTCGTTGAAAGAACGACTCTGCCAGGAGCGAAAGGTGCCTTTTTTAAGCTCGAATCACTGCTCGAACAGGTCGAAATTGTTCGTACTCGTCCTCCTGCTGGAATTGATGAATTGCGTACTTCGGTTCGGATGACGCCGCCGCGTCCGCTGCACTCAGAGCAAGGAATGTGGCGCATACATCTCGCAGGATTCCGAGGCGATGCCCCCGGAGTGACGGGACAATTATTGGCAGAAGCTGGACGCAAGATGGGATTCCGTGTTGAGTGGACGCATCTTGGAGTTCCGATTGGACCAGGACGGCGCGCGTGGACGCAGTTGGTTTTTACTCGGATGGAAGATGAGTCACTGCGTGATTCAAATGATGGAGGGACGGTGGTTCTTGCAGAACTTGCAAGTTTTACCACGCAGATTCCGTACGGTGAAGCAGATGTCGTCATTGGGATTGATCCTGTTGAAACAATTCGCGCGATCGCCACAGATGCTCAACTTCGAGTTGCTGATCCGCTTCGTACGGCGATTGTTGCAAACAGTTGTCCACTCGAAGATCAAATCGATTCAGAGGTTCAACAGGCGGCGAATCGACTCGGATCGGTGGCAGAAGTTACGACGCACCCAGGTCGACGAGTGATCATCGACATCGTCACCGAAGCGCGAGCAATCTTCTTGACGGATCGGCTCTGCGATTTGGTCGCACTTGGAATTGCATTTCAACGTGGGTTCATTCCCGTTTCGATCGAGGCGTTGGAAGGGGCTGCTCGCCGAATGGAAATGCGTGGATTTGCTCGAAGTTTCGAGGCAATTCAACTTGGCCGAATTTTGGCGGGAAGAACGGACCAATCGCAAGGCGCAACAGCAAAGTTGACTGCGCAAGCGAAGGCGACTGAAGACACACTGCGACTTGCCCGCAGAGTGAGCGCAGATCGTCAACTCGGTGGACGACGAGACCGCAGTCGAGGCAGAAGACTTCGCAAAGCAGTCGCAGCAATTTTGGCACAGTTGACTCCACTGACGAACACTCGGCATGGACGCGAAGCAATGCGAGACTTTGCAATGGCGATGCGTCGATGTGAGATGTGGGGGGGATTCGAATACGCAACCCAGTATGCGGCTTGCATCAGCGATTTACGACGCAACGATGGTCCAGACGATGCAGGCGAACTTGCGCGTTTAGCAATTCTGCCTTTGGCGGAGTGTTTTTTGATTCGTGATCTTTGGTATGTCGGCGCGCTCACCACAAGTCTTGATCAAAGTCATCGCATCCGCGAAACGCTTGGGGTGCATCTTGCACGCGGTGACGAAATTCGGCGGCGCTATTTGCATCGATTGGAAATTCGGTTGGCAAGCAATCGGTGGGTCGTCGAATTTCGTTCAAGCGACTGGCCTGATCAGATTTTACGAACGACATTGCCCTTCATCCCAATGGGACTTCGTGGAAATTTTCAGTCACGCGCAGCCCGCGAGATGATTCAGAATCTTTTTGCTCGTGCTTCGGTCGAACTTGCACGGCGTAGTGCATGGATCGAATTTGCGCGCCGTGTTCACGATGCAGCAATCGACGGAAGTATCCGCAAGATGACTGCTGCAGAAATTGAACAATTTGCTGTGAATTGCGGTGCATTACAGGCGTCTACAGTTGATCAGTTTAGATCTGTAGCAGAACTCTGAATCGAATGAATCAGCCAGGCCGCACATTGCTTGCATGTTCATGTCGCAACTGTCCGCAAGCAGCTGCGATATCACGGCCGCGACTTGCTCGAATGTGCACATTGACCTCGCGCTGACGCAGAATGTTTTGGAAGCGCAAGACATCGTCGGTCGAAGGTCGCTGATATGGCATCCCTCGCACTTCGTTGTATCGAATCAGATTCACGTTGGCGTGAATGCGCTGTGCATGAAATGCAAGTTCCTCCGCGTGCTCTGGCCGATCGTTGACTCCGCCAAGCAAGATGTATTCCAAAGTGATCTCGCGACCAGTTCGCGTGAACCATTCGTCGCAAGCATCAAGCAATTCTTCGACTGTGCTGAATTCTGCCCAAGGAATAATCTCTCGGCGAAGCGCATCATTGGGTGCATGAAGACTGAGAGCGAGAGTGACGGGAATCTCGAAGTCGCAGAACTTGCGAATCGCAACTGGCAATCCAACAGTTGAAAGTGTGATACGCCTTGCGCTAATTCCGAATCCCCATGGTGCATTGAGTGTTCGGATGGCATCGGTGACTGCCGCATAGTTCGCAAGTGGTTCGCCCATTCCCATAAAGACAACGTGCGATATGCGATCAACGCCTTTCAATTGACCGAGTTGAAAAACTTGCTCGATGATTTGTCCAGCCGAAAGATTCCCTTCAAGTCCACCGATGCCAGATGCGCAGAATTTGCATCCCACAGGGCAGCCGAGTTGACTGGAAATGCAAGCGGTTCGCCGTGATTCTGCAGGAATCAGCACACACTCGGTTTCCTGTCCGCGTGCAACATTTGATTGACCGACGATCGGGAGTGCACCAGCAGTCTCGGTTGCTTGATCCGCTTGCGCCCATGAAACAAGCAACTTCTGAGTCCCATCACTTGCGGATTGATGCGCAACGGTGCGGCCATGCTTGAATGCAATGTGTTCGGTCAAGTATGCCCGCTGACTTCGCGAGAGGTTGGTCATCTCTGCGGGATCGCAGACGCCTTTGCGATAGACCCAATCAAGGATCTGATCGGTTGTATGTCGCGGCATTGCATGTTCAGTCACCCATGCGGCAAGTCGCTCCTGATTGAAGTCGAAGAAATGTGCCTTCTGGGTTTTCGTGTGAGAATTCCCTCGAGTGCCAGAAATGCTTTGATCAGCCGATGGTTCGATTGGCTGATCGTTCGGCAGGATGGAGTCGTCGTCGGCGGTCAATTTCGAATCGCTGATCCCTGTACAGTCAGGTCGACCGTACGAAATGGAATGTTGTGCTTGGCAAACCATTCGTGCAATCGAGAACTTTCATCTCCACGCACGATTTTGCGACCAGCTGGATCAACGCCTCGAGCACGCATCATCGTCTTCAATGTCCCAGGAAGTCCAAACTCGACTTCCTCGTGGCAGACATCGTGTTGTTCGACTTCCGCTCCATACGTTCGAACAAGATCTTCAATCAAATCGTGAACGAGATCCTCTGGAGCACTCGCGCCTGCAGTGACGAGCAGTGTTTCAACACCGACAAACCATTCAGCTTTCATTTCGCTTCGGTCATCGATTAAGCGTGCTGGGGTCCCAAGATTTATAGATATTTCAGTCAGTCGGACAGAGTTTGAAGAATTTGCGCTACCAACGACAAGGACAAGATCGCACTTGGGCGCAATGGCCCGCACGGCCATTTGGCGATTGGTTGTTGCATAACAAATGTCGCTGACAGGAGGATCTTTGATGTTTGGAAACGCACTCTTGAGCGCAGAGATGATTGTGTTCGCATCATCGAGCGACAGAGTTGTTTGAGTGAGATAGACCAACTTATCTGGATCAGAGATGGTCAAGTTGGCAATATCAGATGGTCTTTCTACAACTTGCATGACTTCAGGAGCTTCGCCAAGTGTGCCGACAACTTCCTGATGATGTCGGTGTCCAACGAGAAGAATCTGAAATCCTTTGCGTGCGTATCGGATCGCTTCTGCGTGCACCTTTGTCACGAGTGGGCAAGTCGCATCAATCGTCGCAAGTCTCTTGGCTTTCGCTTCGAGGCGAATGGCTGGACTGACTCCGTGCGCACTAAAGACCACGATCGCGCCGTCTGGAACTTCTGCAATCGATTCGACAAATTGAACACCACGTTTTTGAAATCGTTCGACAACATGTCGATTATGCACGATTTCATGAAAGACATAGATGGTCTCTTCGGGGCAGAGATCGAGCAGTTGGTCGACCACATCGATGGCCATATAGACACCTGCGCAGAAACCACGGGGATTGGCGAGAAGGATCTTCACGAGCAACTCATCATAACCATTCGTCCTTGATTTGTCGGTGTAGTCTATAGAATCACATGAATGCGACGAAGGCAGATCGAACGGTTGCGCTTGCAGATTTTGGGCCAATGAGTTCTCGAACTGCGTCCCTAATCGAGGCTCAGCAGTGGTGCATCCATTTGACAAAAAGTCACGGCGAAAACTTCAGCGTGCTGAGTCGCTTCGTTGCTTCATCTTTGGTCGACGATTTTTCTGCTGTCTATGCGTTTTGCAGAGCCGCCGATGATCTTGGTGACGAAACCGAAAGTTGCGAGCGCTCTACGGAGTTGTTGGCATGGTGGCGTGGTCAATTGCATCAATGTTTCGCAGGTCACGCAAGTCACCCAGTCTTCGTCGCACTGATACCAGTGATTGAGCGTCATTCGCTTGCGCAACAACCATTCGATGACTTGATCAGTGCCTTCGAAATGGATCAGACGAAAACGCGATATGAAACATGGGATGAAGTCATCGGATATTGCAAATTGAGTGCAGATCCAGTGGGAAGACTTGTGCTGATGTTGCTTGGAGAGCGTCGCGACGATGAATGCTTGCGCGCGAGTGATGCAATTTGCACTGCACTTCAGATGACGAATCACTGGCAAGATGCCCGTCGCGATCTTTTGGAAATAAATCGCATTTATGTACCTCGTGAATACTGGAAAGTCGACCAATTCGAGGAAAAGCTTGTCTCGACCTGTCGGCAGGGATACGCTCCTGATCAGATGTTCATGAAATCATGGAGAGAATCGCTACGCGAGTTGACGGCTCGAACGTGGGAACTTTTCGAATCAGGTTCTGCGTTGCTGCCAATGCTCAAGCCAGAAAATCGGCCATTGATCTGGCTTTTTCTTGCTGGCGGCACAGGCACTCTTCGTCAGATCGAGAATTGGAATTATGAAACATGTCTCGCGCGTCCGCGACTTTCGAAGTTTGCAAAAATCTCTTTGCTATTCCGTGCTCGATGGGCGACAAGAAATATCGGAGCACCTTTGGGATGAGTGTGATCACTCCAAGCGCATTGCAAATAGATGCAGAGACTCGCGCAGCAGTTGCAGTCTGCCGAGAAATCACTCGAGCGCGCGCTGGGAATTTCTATTGGGGACTTCGATTAACACCAGAACCACGGCGATCTGCGATGTACGTAATTTATGCTTGGATGCGTGAAGCGGATGACATCGTTGATGGTCAAACTTCCATTTCAAATTCTGGCGCAAGCGATATCCATGCTTTTCGTACGGCAACTGTCGATGCACTTGCGGGACATTCAGTCTTGGATAAACCAATTTGGCGTGCGCTTTCGGTAGTGGCGCGGGAATATCCTCTTGATGCGACCGATTTTCATTGCATGATCGATGGTCAAATCGCAGACTTGCAGCCTCGGCGAATTGCAGACTGGAATGAATTGCGCACATATTGCTCCCAGGTCGCAAGTACGGTTGGGACAGTTTGCGTGCGTGTGTGGGGATACGAAGATCCGCGCGCGCTCGAACTTGCAGTTGAACGTGGGATCGCGTTTCAATTGACGAATCTCTTGCGAGATGTTGTTGAAGATGTTGGACTTGGAAGGGTCTATCTTCCCCAAGAAGAATTTGATCGCTACGGAATTTCTCCCAAAGATTTGTGCGCATGGTCAAAGCCGACTCAGTGCGAAAAGTTGATGCGCGCGATGATCGACCGTGCCCGCGAACATTTCGTGCGAAGTCAGCCGCTTGATGCGATGATCGACCCAACATGTCGTCCGACGCTCTGGGCGCTCACCGAGATTTACCGTGAACTTCTCGAGCGAATCGCCCGTGATCCATCGCAAATTTCGCGCAAGCGAGTCTCATTGCCGACACTGCGCAAAGTGCTGATCGCGCTTCGTGCCCGTGGCATGGGCCGCAAGTCATGAAGCCACCTATTGCTATCGTTGGAGGCGGACTGGCAGGTATCGCCGCCGCAATTCGCCTTGTTGATGCAGGCGAACGCGTGGTACTGCTCGAGTCCCGAAAGAAACTAGGTGGACGAGCCACAAGTTTCATCGATCCTCGCAGTGGAGAAATGCTTGACAACTGTCAGCATGTGTTGATGGGAAGTTGCACCAACTTGCTCGATCTCTATGACCGTCTTGGAGTTCTCGCAAGCGTGCAGTGGCATCCTCGTGTGTGGTGGGCTAATCCACCGTGCGAACCAGATGTGATGATGCCTGGACGACTTCCCGCACCCGGACATTTTTCAGTCAGCTTCTTGCGTATGAAATTTCTTTGCATCGCAGACAAGCGATCGATTGCTCGTGCAATGTGGCGATTGATTCGCTTGGGGAGCGAAGGTCGAGCACGATGGCGTGGAAGATCCTTCGGAGAATTCTTGACCGAGACCAAACAAACTCGTGATGCCCGAGAACTATTTTGGGAACCTGTCATCACCAGTGCCTGCAATGTTCCCTGCGATCGGACCGACGCGTTCTATGCGATGTATGTATTTCAGCAGGGATTTTTGCAGGATTCGTGGAGCCCCGTGATGGGTCTCTCGTCGGTTCCGCTCTTGTCGCTCTATGACCCAGCGGAGGAAATTCTGCGATCCGGCGCAGGCGAACTTCGAATGGGGGTCAGTGCACTCGCTCTCGCATTCGATGGGCGGCGTGTCACAGGCGTTGTGACCGATGAGGGAATGGTCGAATCATCTTCAGTGATCTCAGCCGTTCCACCAGATCGATTGGCGAAACTTTGCTCTGACACAATGCGCGCAGCAGATATTCGACTTGCGCGTTTGGAAGAGATTCAATTCAGTCCAATTCTCGGTGTTCATCTTTTCTTCGACCAACCGATTATGCAAACTCCTCACCTCGTCTTGCCGGGTCGAGCGACGCAGTGGCTTTTTGATAAAGGCGTCGACTCGCAAGGAAGATCACATGTTCATGCCGTCATCAGTGCAGCAGACGAATGGATGGAACTTGATGAGGCAGATATCGTCGTCAAAGTAATGAACGATGTGCAGTGGGCGCTACCAAATACGCGCGGACTTGATCCAGTTGCATTTCGCGCTATCAAGGAAAAACGCGCAACTTTCGCCTGCACTCCAGGAATCGATGCATTGCGACCAAGCGCTGTTCGCAATGGAATCCGCGGTGGAATTGACAATTTATTGCTCGCTGGAGATTGGTGCCAGACTGGTTGGCCCGCAACGATGGAGGGAGCAGTCCGCAGCGGATATTTGGCTGCTGATGGATGCTCTGCATTCAACGGTTCAACGAAAATTGCTGGATTGATCGCAGATGTTCCGCCTGCGGGACTCGCGCGAATCCTGGGTCTTTGACCATGTCAGGCATCAATGAGATCGCGTGTCCACTCGATCCATCAGATGTGTCTGGTTTGACGATGTGGGCTCTGGCTCGAAGTCGTTCTCTTGGATTTGCAGCGGTTGGAATTTGCGATGCAACTGCGAGCAGTCGCTCTGACGAATTGCACGCGTGGCTCGCAGCTGGTCATCACGGATCGATGGAGTGGATGAGTAAAAATATTGCCGTTCGACTTGATCCTCGCAAACTTGTTCCTGGTGCGCAGAGCATTGTTGTGGTTGCTGATCGATATCACGATGGTCGACCTGATCAACGACCTGCTCAAGTTGTCGATCCTGCAACGGGTGAAATGGAATCTGCTGGGCGAACCGCGCGTTACGCGCGTGGACGCGATTATCACCGCCGTATCAAGAAGAGACTGCGAAGATTGCAGCGAGAAATAGAAGCAGCGCTTCCAGGAACGCGCGGGAAAGTTTGCTGCGATATCGAACCATTCATGGAGCGTGAAATGGCGGAGCGTGCGGGGCTTGGACAATGCGGCAAGCACACGTTGTTGATCTTGCCAGAACTAGGTTCGTGGGTTTTGCTCGCTTCATATATCACGACTGCAAAGTTGAATGCAACAGAACCCAACTTGCCTCATCGTGGAGATCCGTGCGGATCGTGCACACGATGTATTGATGCGTGCCCGACAAGTGCAATCACTCCATGGTCGGTTGACGCAACGAAGTGCATCAGTGGAATCACTCTGGAAGAGCGCGTGCGGCCGAATCCTGAAGCAGCAGCGAAAGTGGGGGATTGGTTGTTGGGGTGTGATATTTGCCAAGAGGTTTGCCCGCATAATCAGCCGACGCGATTGTCGCTTCGAAAGGGAACTCATCCCGAATATGACGGGCGAAATGCAGCTTTTTCTCTGCGGGCAGTTTTGGATTGGGATGAGCCGACTCGTCGCGCGGCGTTTGGACCGAGCGCGTTGAATCGAGTGCTTGCACCGCATGCTCGGCGCAATGCAGTGTGGTGTTCGCTGGAGGTGTTGCGGCGGTCGAGCGGTGATCCAGTTGGAGGAATTGTGCGGCGCATTGCTGGAGATGAAAATGAAGATGCAATGGTTCGGGAGGCTGCGCGAGAAGTATTGGCTCGATTGAATCAGCCGAAGTTGGATTGAACTTGTTGCGAATACAGCTGCGGATACAGCTGCGAATACAGCTGCGGATACAGCTGCGGATACAGCTGCGAATACAGCCGCGAATACAGCTGCGGATACAGCCACAGATACAGCCACAGAATTGCATAAGTGTGCAGCCGTGGAAAGTCCTCTCGGGGCTCAGACAGTCCTCGGCGACCGACACGATCCGAGTTACGATTATTTTTTACAAGCGCCGTCGGCCGCCTGCGGAACTCGCCCGAGATAACTTTCCAACGGCTGGGAACGCAATCGGAAGAGCGACTGAGACAGCCACTGCAACAGCCACTGATACAGACACAGCCGCGGAAACAGCCACGGAGACAGCTACCGCCACGAATACTGACACAGCCACGGAATCGCATAAGTGTGCAGCCGTGGAAAGTCCTCTCGGGGCTCAGACAGTCCTC
>CAMBWI010000047.1 GCA_945871445.1 Singulisphaera sp. GP187
ATGTGGGGTAAGAGGCCATTCATCCGTTTATCCGGATGAATGATGGCGCTTGAGTGAAATCGCCGATATCCTTGTCTCGTGACTCCAACTTTTCTCGGTCAACTCGATTTGCGAACGCTCGTCTTCGACGGAGCGATGGGAACATCCATTCACGCATGCGCCGATTGCACTCCTGCGGATTACATCGGTCGCGATAATTGCACTGATATATTGGTGCGATCGCGACCAGACATCATTCAGCGTATCCACGAAAGTTTTCTTGCTGCGGGTGCTGATGTTGTAGAGACTGACACATTCGGAACCAACAAACTTGTCGCGGCAGACTTTGATGAAGAAATGGTTGGTTGGGTGTATGACCTGAATGTCAAAGCGGCGCAGATCGCTCGCGCTGCATGCGCAAAATATTCCGAACCTGGCCGACCTCGATTTGTCGCTGGATCGATGGGACCTGGAACGAAACTTATAACGCTCGGTCAAGCATCGTGGTCGGTGATGACGGATTCGTATCGAGAGCAGGCGCGCGGCTTGATTGATGGCGGCGCAGATTGCTTCATGATCGAAACATGCCAAGATCTTTTGCAAATTAAATGTGCTGTGACCGCATGTTTGGAAGCGCTCGAAGCGGCGGGAAAAAGTGTTCGCGATATGCCGATTCTTGTTTCTGTCACGATGGAGACCACAGGCACGATGCTCTTGGGGTCTGATATCAGCGCTGTGGTCAATGCGCTGCGACCATTTCCAATTGCTTCGCTTGGATTGAACTGCGCAACAGGACCAACGGAGATGACGCCGCATCTTGCGCACATTGCCAAACATTGGAATCGCCCATTTTCCGTAATCCCCAATGCAGGATTGCCGATTCTGGTCGAAGGTCGAACCGAATATCCGCTGCGCGCAGAGGATTTTTCGACCGCAATGCGCCGTTTTATAGAGGAATTTGGAGCCAACATCGTTGGTGGTTGTTGTGGAACGACGACCGAACATATTGCGGCACTTCGCAAGGCAGTGCCTTGGACTTCGACTAAGCCAAGCAGAGCAATCGAGTTGCCGGTTCCAGCGTGTTCCAGTTTGTATACCGAAACAGAATTTCGCCAAGACAATTCTTTCTTGATTGTTGCCGAGCGAACGAACGCAAATGGATCAAAGAAATTCAAGACGCTGCTTGATGCCGAAGATTGGGACGGGCTAGCATCGATGGCCAAAGAAGAATTGCGTGATGGCTCTCATGTTTTAGATGTCTGCGTCGATTTTGTTGGCCGAGATGGCGTACGTGATATGTCTGAAACGATCGCGCGATTTGTACGGCAGGTGAATGCTCCGTTGATGATCGACTCGACGCAAGCGGATGTACTCGAGGCTGGATTGCAGCATGCGCCGGGGCGTTGCATCGTCAATTCGATCAATTTGGAGGATGGCGAAGAGCGGATGAATCGCATCTGTCCACTTTTGAAAAAGTATGGCGCTGCATGCGTCGCATTGACCATCGACGAAGATCCACAAGCAGGCATGGCAAAGACTGCCGTGCGCAAATTGGAGATTGCCGAACGCATCCATGATTTGTTCACGCGCAAATGGGGGTTGGACGAATCTGATCTTTTCTGGGATCCATTGACATTCACCATCGCTACTGGAAACGCAGACGATCGAAGATTGGGGTTGGAAACACTCGAAGGAATTCGGCTCATTTCCCAGCGATTTCCGCGGTGTTCCATCATTCTTGGACTGTCGAATATTTCATTCGGTTTGAAGCCAGCAGCTCGGGCAGTGCTCAACAGCGTTTTCTTGAATGAAGCTCGAGCGCGTGGATTGACTGCCGCAATCGTGCATGTCTCGCGCATTCTGCCAGAGAGCAAGATTGCGCCAGAACACTGGCAGGCCGCAAAGTGGCTGATCTTCGATCGACGAGGCGCAGATCGCCCTGACGGACAACCAGAATCATTCGATCCACTTCTGTATTTCATTTCTCTCTTTCCAGATGGCGTGGCCGCAGTCAAGGCTGTGCCGATGGAGACTCTTGGAATCGAGGATCGTTTGCAGCGACACATCATCGATGGAGAAGAAAAGTCGCTTGAAGTTTCGCTTGATGAAGCGCTCAAGACCTATTCGCCACTGGCGATCATCAATGATTATCTCTTGGCGGGAATGAAGACGGTGGGAGAATTGTTTGGAGCGGGTCGTATGCAATTACCTTTCGTGTTGCAGAGCGCATCGGTAATGAAGAAAGCCGTCGCATTTCTGCAACCTCATATGGAGCGCGTTGGAGTTGATGCGAAGCCCAAGGCCACGATTGTGCTTGCGACTGTCGCTGGAGATGTGCACGACATCGGCAAGAATCTTGTTGACATCATTCTTTCGAATAATGGCTATAAAGTGCACAATATTGGCATCAAGCAGAGTCTTGCGCAAATCCTGGATGCTTGGCGAACCACTGGCGCTGACGCGATCGGCATGAGCGGACTGCTTGTGAAAAGCGTGACGGTGATGGAAGAAAATCTGCGTGAGATGAATCGTCAAGAGATTCGTGTACCAATCATGCTTGGTGGTGCTGCGCTGACGCGCCATTACGCGGAAGGCCATCTTCGCAAGGTCTATCAAGGCGAACTTTATTATGGTCGCGATGCATTTGAAGGACTTTCGGTGTGCGAGGCGATGGCGACTGGCACGCTTCCTGCGATTAACGGAGAGATCGACGCGCGTCTTGCCAAGCGTGCAGCAGTTGATGCGAAGGTCAAGGCGAATGCGCTGCGCGCAAGCGAGATGACCGCTGTTGGTGTTGCATCGAAAAGTAATGAATTCGACCCCGCATTTCCTGATACTGCAAACAGTGGTGCGGCAGCAACAGTTGGTGGTGTTCTGACCCATGGCAATCCGATTCCAGATCCACCGTTCTGGGGATCGCGACTTGCAGAGCGCCTTGACCTTGACATGATTTATCCCTTCATCAATCGAACAGCTCTCTTCCGCGGGCAGTGGGGATTCCGTCGAGGTGATTTCGATGAAGCGGCGTATGCAAGATTTCTCGCCGATGAAGTCGAGCCGATTCTCACCCGATTGAAGGGCGAATGCCGCCAAGAGAAAATTCTGCGTCCAGCCGTTGTGTGGGGATATTTTCCTTGCAACTCGTCGGATATGGATCTGATTGTCTATGACCCGGTCGATCAAGACCGAGAAATTGAACGATTCTCATTTCCACGCCAGAAGGCGGGTCGAAAAATTTCGATTAGCGATTTCTTCTTACCAACATCCAGCAACAAGCGCGATGTTCTTGCTTTGACTTGTGTAACGATGGGAACGGAAGCAAGCGTGCGAGCCAAGTCGCTTTTCGAGCGCAACCAGTACACGGAATATTTGTACTTGCATGGAATGGGAGTCGAGTGCGCGGAGGCTCTTGCGGAAATGTGGCACAAGCGTGTTCGAATGGAACTTGGATTTTCTCACGAAGACGATCCGAAAGTCGAAAGACTTTTTCAGCAGCATTATCGAGGCAGTCGTTATTCCTTTGGATATCCCGCATGCCCAGATTTGGCTGACCAAGAAAAATTATTCCGCCTTCTCAAGCCAGAGCGAATCGGTTGTGTGCTGACGGAGAATTATCAAATTGATCCAGAGCAGTCGACCAGCGCGATCATTGTCCATCACCCGCAGGCGAAGTATTTTTCGGTGTGATATCTGCGCAGCGACAACACCTTATAAATCAGCGATAATCGACTTGTGCAGAATCACGAATTGATATTGATCGCAGCAGTGGGGGGCGGCCTGGGAGCATGGACTCGAATGATTGTTCGCGACGAATGTGTCGCACAGGGGATTGCAAGTTGGCGTGTCGTACTGTGGATCAATATTGTTGGCAGCGCACTGGCGGGTATGGCGATGCCATTGACTTCGGGATCTTTCGAGTGGGCGCTTTTCGCGCTGGGTTTTCTGGGAGGATTTACAACATTCAGTTCGATGTGTGTTGACATTGTTGTGCAGTGGATCGTCGGTCGTCGCCGTACTGCGGCCACCATTGCGATAGGGACAATGATCGGTGGTCCGCTCTCGGCTTGGATCAGTTCTTTCTTGACCGCGAAGGTCGACGCACGCAGTGCAATTTCGACAGTAGCAATCGTTCCACTTGCGGGTCGACGATTCTCTCATCACGCATCTGGGTTAATCGGTATTACGCTGGGGGGTTTCATCGGTACGAGTGTTCGCGTCTCCTTGCAATTTCTCGCGCCGACCTTGGCATTTCCCGTTTGGACTGCGACTGCACTGGTCAATGTGATCGGATCTGGATTTGCAGGATTCGCATTTCGTTGGCTTTGCTCTTTGGATGCAGACGGCGTGGCGATCCATAGTCCTTCACGCAGATTGCGTCTAGAGCGTCTGCTGATTTTCGGTTTCGCAGGCGGATTGACTACGATGAGCACGCTTTCGATCGAAATAATCGAAGCGATGCACGATTCGCCACTGAACGCGCTCTTGATCGCAAGCGTCAATGTTGTTGTTGGATTGTCCTTTACAATTCTGGGATGGTGGATCGCATTTCGATGGTTTCCCATGCGTGAATCTATGGGGTTGATTCCAATTTCGAATAAGGTGAAGTAGGAGTGCCAATGAACATCGAACCACATTCAACTGCCAGCGTGCCCGCACCAACGGAACTCGCCCCACTTCGCGCCGAGGTCTTGAGAAGTCTTTGGAAACTTCGCCGCGATTCATACGCGCAAGCACATTTGTACGAAGATGCTCGGATTCGTGTGCATCGATCGCTGACATGGCTTGCGATGTCAGAGTCTCGATCTCCAAATGAAAGCGACACAAAATTGATCGAACTCTGGGCATCAGCTGGCGCGCTCTTTGGAAGATGGAGTGCGATGCTTGGTGCTCCGCTTGCGCAGCGAGAAGCGACTGCATCATTCGCGCGCCAAGTGATCCAGTGGGATCGCGATGGCATCATGCCAAAGGTGCTTGGTGCTTTGCGCGTGTCCGTGCCGATGATGTGGAACGATCCATATCTGACGCAAGCTCTTGGCATGGTCACCACAAATGCCTTGGCGAATCGCAAACCTGAAATCCCTGCAGATGACGCAGGATTTCTCGCTGGTTTGTTGGAGCGAATTGGGTTGACCGTTCATCAATTGACTTTGGGAGCGGCTTCGTATGGCGGCAATCAAAATCGAATTGCAGTCGAGCGTTCACTGGTTGCGTTGAGCGAACTTGTTCCCGCATTCTTGCATGTGATCACCGAACATGGATATGTCGATGATTGGGGACCGCTTTGTTCGCCACCTCGCGAGTGATGTGCGATCAGAGATCGCCCAGCAGCACAGCAAGTAATTCGACTGTCGCTTCTAGATCCGCTTTGTGAACCATTTCGGTCACGGTATGGATGTACCGCGTTCCTGGGCCGAATGCGATGCATCGTGCGCCATTGCCCGATCTCTGAATTGCACCAGCATCTTGCCCGCCACGAGGAAGAATGGCTCTTTGATGCGCGATGCGATGCCGCTTTGCGAGTGCGCAAGATTGCCGCACAAGTTCGATATCAGAAATCATCGATGAATCTTGGATCATCACTGCGACACCGAGTCCTTGTTTCGTGACGCGCTGATTGTCTGGAATGCCAGGCGTATCGCACGCGAGATTGACATCGAGTCCGATGCCGATTTCCGCGCCCGCTGCATTCGCAGCGACTTGCGCTCCACGAAGTCCGACTTCTTCTTGCGTTGTGAATGCGACCACGATGTCGCACGAATGTCCAGCACGCGACTTCGCGACTCTGCGGATTGCTTCGATCGCTGTGAAAACGGCCATTCGATTATCGATTGCCTTCGAAACAACCTTCAGCGGAGTTTCAAAGAATGGCTCGTGCATTACGACAAAGTCTCCGACTTGTGCAATCTTGCGCACTTCGGCTGGATCCCGTCCAAGATCAATAAAAAACTCTTCCGTTCCCGGAACTTTATTTCGCTCTGCATCGCTGGAAATATGGATTGGCTTTCCTCCAGGATTCAGTACGCCTTGAAAATCCCCGTGGTCGGTGATCACCATCACGCGCCGAGAAAAAAGATTGCGTGGATCAAATCCGCCCGCGGGATTCAGCCAGAGATATCCCTGCTCATCGATGTGCCGAACATAAAATCCGATTTCGTCCATGTGTGCAGCGATCAGCACGCGCTTAGTTGCAACGCCTTTTTTCTTTCGCGTGGCTTTCTTGGTGCAAATCAACGATCCCATTGCATCAGTCGTGGTTGTGTCGAAAAGTCCTTTGATTTCTTTTTGGACAAGCGCACGCACGCGTTCTTCGCGCCCTGGTATTCCGGCCACTTCACACAGACGCTTCAGAAGTTCATAGTTCATCGCACGAGTCTATGATTCTGTAATGAGTTCTGCTTCCTTTCACTCCGTGTCGCCTTTGCGCGCGCAACATGACGAATTTGCCAAGAGTGAAACTGCCCGGCGATCGGCTGTAGCAGGCGATGCTCGTGGATCTGCAGATTCCTCACACGCCACCCACGCCGCGAAGGTTGCGTGGATTCCTTGGGGAGAAAGCGCAGAAATCGTCGGCGTCTTTGACCGAGTCGAAACCGAATATGCAGCGATTCGCAGAGGCGCGGCATTGTGCGATTTGCCGCAGCGGGGGAGTTTGGAAATTTCAGGTCGCGACCGAATCGAGTTTCTTCAGCGGATGCTGACGCAAGATATGAAAGGATTCTCCGCAGGGCAAACGCGAGAATCGTTCTGGCTGAATCGAAAAGGTCGCATCGAAGCAGATCTGTTGCTGTGCGAAATCGGCGATCGGATTCTCATTGACTGCGCTGGCGCTGTTGCTGCGAACACAGCGTCAACGCTGACGAATTTCGTATTCGCCGAAGAGGTAACGATTGCAGATGTTTCCGCTCGCGAATATCGCCTTGCAATTCATGGGCCAGAAGCGCTTCATTTATTGGAATTTGCAGGAGTGGACGCGCATGCCATCGAAACTCTTGGCGCACTTCACACTTGCGTTGCAACGAAGATTGGTGACATCTCGTGCGTGCTTGCGCGCGCAGACAGTTGTGGTGTTTGTGGGATCGAAATATTTGTTGCACGCACTCATGCGCTTGCACTATGGAATTCACTGATGAGTATTCACGATCTATTGCAAGGTGGGCAACGGCGCGGTCGACCATGCGGTTGGCATGCATTCAATATGGCGCGGATTGAAGGTGGAACGCCTCTTTTCGAAGTCGACTTTGGTCCAGCAAGTTTGCCACACGAAACAGGCCTGATTGATCGCCGCGTTTCTTTCACAAAGGGTTGTTATTTGGGGCAAGAAGTCGTCGCGCGTATGAACAGTCTTGGCAAGCCAAAGCAAATCGTTCGATCGTTTCGCATGATGTCAGATGCTCTGCCTATCGAAAGCGCGCAGGTCTTTGCAGTCGGCACGGAAGGATCGATTGGCGATGAAGTTGGAGTCGTCACAAGTAGCACGATGAGCCCAATGCTTGGTACAGCGTGCGTGGGATTTGCAACTGTGCGTTACGCTCACTCCACCGCTGGGACCGAGTTGATTATTGCTGCCGAGGGTCGTCCTGAACGCGCAACAGTGCAAGCGGAATTGGCGGCAGTGAAGAATTCGGTTGCGGCGGAAAGTTCTGAAAAGAAAATCGAAATGGATCGGATAAACCCCCGCAAATAAACCCCCACGCATGAACCCCCACACATGAACCCCCAGGAATTCACAGAAAACGAATGGGCATTCACACCAGATGTGATCTTGTTTATCGCCGCGGCAATACTTTCAGTGGGACTGACAGTCTTTGCACTCATTCTCTTCCGGCGTGCGGCGCGTGAAGAGCGGCGGCAATTCGAGGCGTCCGCAAAGCGAAACGTCGAAAAGAAATCATGATCAACAATCGTGGCAATGTGCGCATCACCGAAGTTGGACCGCGCGATGGTTTGCAAAACGAATCGGTGCGTATTCCAACTGCGATCAAGATTCAATTTGTCGATCAACTCTCTGCTGCGGGTTTTCCAGAGATCGAAGTGACCAGTTTTGTCAGCGCAAAGTGGATTGCGCAACTTGGTGATGCAGCGGAAGTCATGCGCGGAATCACTCGCCGCACTGGCACGATCTATTCGGCGCTCGTGCCAAATGAACGAGGTCTTGATGCTGCGCTCGAAGCGCGCGTCGACAAAGTTTCGGTCTTTGTCTCTGCGGCGGATGGATTCAGTAAGCACAATACAAATGGAACTGTTGATGAAGTGCTTGCGCGTATCGCTCCAGTCGTCTCACGTGCGCGAGCGTCACGAAAACCAGTGCGCGGGTATGTCAGTTGCATCGTTCGATGTCCATATGACGGTCCAGTCGATCCTGCGCAAGTCGTTGCAGTTTGCATGCGACTTCTGGAAATGGGCGTTGACGAAATCGATCTCGGCGACACGATTGGTGCAGCGGATGCAGATTCGATCTCGCGGCTTTATCAAGCCGTTGCAAAAATCATCGAGCCCAGCAAGACGACTCTGCATTTGCACGACACGCATGGTCAAGCGATCGCGTGCGCATTGCGCGCTTTGGAGATTGGCGTTCGGTCTTTCGATTCGAGCGTCGCTGGTTTAGGTGGTTGTCCATATGCGCCGGGTGCAGCTGGAAATGTTGCAACAGAAACATTGGCGCGCGCGATGGTCAGCGCAGGCTTCGATCCGCAAATCGACATTCAACGCGCATCAGATGCAGGTCTTTGGATGCGCCAACAACTTGCGTCGACGCGCGAATCAAGCACATAACGACCGCCGCGGTGACGAATCGCGCGCAATTCAACGGCAAGTTCGGTGGGGGAATCTTCGATCACCACCGCGCGCGGCGATGAAGGAAAAGTGAATCCACCTGTATTGATGACATGCCTTGGAATACTGGCAGGGGTTGCGCCAATCATCCACGAGCCCGCACGGTGCGAGTGTCCGCAGATCAACAACTTTGCACTGGGGCGAAATCGATCCATAAAATGAGCGGCCGCACGCGGATATTTTCTCCACCACGCAAGCACCTTCGCAACTCGAAGTGGATTAAGACCAATCGAAATGAGCGCGGTTGGCTCTGTGTATGTCGCGGGTTCATTCCACTGCGACATCGACGCTTCTCCCGCTGCGGCAAGAAAACCTTCGAGCGTTTTTTCATTTCGCTCGCGTGCTGCAAAGAGAGTTTGACTGATGACTTTATGAGCCGGAGTCCACGGCAACATTGAATCGCCGAATGCGTGACCGTGCGTCACAATGATTGCGCCGTCAAAAAGTTCTACGAAGTCCAACTGAGCTGGGTCGTAATCGTGATTGCCATTGATTTGCGTCACCGAAACTCCCTTGCGCGCGAGGAGATTCAAAGTCGCATCGAGCATTTTCGCCGCGTGATCACGGTGGTGAATGTGATGAATATCAGCAGAATCACCGTTCAAAATGAGGTGGTCGACGCCATCAAAAATCGAACTGAGCGTTTCCGCTGTGCGTGGCGGTCGACCGCAGGGGACATCGGGCAATCCCAGGTGCAGATCAGATAAAATCAGAGTGCGCGGCATATTCGAGATTGTTGTGGATTGACTTTCAAGAGTATCTATTGGGGGCTAGGCATTCTGCCAAAGATCGGATACCCTATACGACTCGCTGCTTCCAGATGTTCTGGAAGCCCCCTCCAATGGGGTCCGTGGCGAACTTCTTGGTGCGAAACCGCATAAGCCCAAGACGGAATGATTCGCGGTCGGCGCCTACTCGCCGTGGAAAGTAAACATGTCTCAATTTCAAGCACCTCCTCCTCCAGTTATTCGTCGCCAAAAAGATGCGAAGGGTCGTCTCTTCATTGATTACAAGCAGGTGGATGAACTTCGCCGAGCGATGACCCAAAATGGAAAACTTCTTTCGCGAAAGCGTTTGGAGATGTCCGCTGGTGATCAGTCGATGCTTGGTCAGGCTGTGAAGCGAGCGCGATTTATGGCGCTTCTGCCTTTCACGAACGCCGCAAGTTGATTGGTCGTTTGGTCGATTTGATTCGATCGACAATCCACTTGACTGCATTGACCATTCGACGCGAAGTCGACTGCAGATATTCCTTTACGCGAATTCCCACGAGTCGCAGGCGAATTCGTCGCAGTCCAGAATCTGCTGGTTGCAATTTCAAGCCACGGGCAATCGCTGCAGATGCCCTGCGAAATTCTCCATGATTCATCGCATCAAGAGCAATGTTGTGCAGAGTCTCTATACAGTTTCGGTTGAGTGCGAGCAATCTTCGCGCTGTTCGCAGACCACCAAGGCGATCACCGGATTCGAATTGCGCGCGCGCAAGTTTGCGCACGAGTCGTTCATCCTTTGGATGTCGATTGACTGAAGCGGCGAGAATCCGAACAGCAATCAATGGGCGACCGCATTCAATTGCGGTTCCTGCAGCACCGAGTGCAATCGATGCGTCTTCAACAATTGGTGAATTGGCTGGGATTGTTGCGCGTCCAAAGATCTCTTCAAGATGGCGTCCAGCCTCGTTGCGCAAGTTCAAGCGTGAAAGTGCTTCCACCAAGCGCAATCGCACGGCGGTATCGGTTACGCCGAGGGTGATGACAAGTGAATACGCAGCACGGGCTTCGTCCAATCGCCCTGAGCGCAGAGCGATATCTCCAAGTCGAATATGCGCTGCGTGATTTGCAGGTTCCATTTCGATAATGCGGCGATACTTTTCTTCTGCTTCGACTGTGCGTCCTAATCCTTCAAGAGTGCGGCCAAGTGCCAACAATGTGCCAGAATCTCCTGGTTGTTCGCGCAGCGCTTGCATCAAGACTTGAAGGGCAGATTCTAATTGACCCGCTCGAAGAAAGACGATTCCGAGTCGAGTCTTGACCGCCGGAAGCTTTGGATTCTGCGACATCGCTTCGCGATAACACCAAATCGCTCTCTCGAACTTTCCTTGTTGAGCAAGAATGTTTGCCATCTCTGCCAAACACAACGGCATCTCTTTCAGATATTGTTGCGCAAGAAAATAAACAGACTCTGCGTCCTCAAATCGACGAAGCATTCCAAGCGCCAGAATTCGCATCGAATATCCTGGCTCAAGTTTTGGATCAATTTTTGACACGCGCTCGCAATACTGAACACATTCATCGGGATTTCCCGCGCGAAGCGATCCTTGCGCTGCGCCAAGAAGCGCGTGCGCGTGATTGGGTAGAAGTTCGATCGCGCGTTGATAGGAAGCGAGCGCTTCGGGATGTCGCCCCATTGCATCAAGTGTCACTGCAAGATTGTGATGCCACTCACCACGATCTGGATCAGTCGCAAGTGCCCGCCGAAGTTGAGTCGCAGCTTCTTCATGTTTTCCGGATTGAAACAAACCACGAGCGCGTTCAACGCGATCTTCTGCACTTGTCCAGTCGCCAGAATTGTCTGCCATGGGTGGTCTTCGATTCTAGTATCGACCGCATTGAATGCGAGGTCAAAAAGATCGCAATTTCCTTCGTTATCACCCTCCTTGAAAGCCTTCGCAATGGCAAAAACCACTGTGAATCGCACAATCACAATGTTTTCTTAATAAACCTCGAGCATGCAGCGATGAGTTGGGCGCACGCGCCGCTTGATCTGTTCAGTGGTCCAATGAGATGGAGCAATGGCAGCGATTTCTTCGTGCACTGTCAGGTATTGCGCCCCGAATCCGGCAATTGCAAGCGTCTTAAAAATTCCAACTTGCATTCCGGCCAAACCGCACGCATAGATCAGAGTTCGTTTGGATTCCAAGAGCGTTCCGAAAAAATCCAAGCGCGCGTCTAGATAGTGATGCGTGTGCGGACCGTGTCCGAGTTGCGGAAGCGGTTCGCGACTGATGACCGTGTGATAAGTAAAATTCGGATGCGTGCTGGCAAGATCGCGCAACCAACTGTCGTACAGCAAATCAGTTCGATATGGAACGCCCATCACGAGGTGGATCTTGCTCTGGCAGAGACCCTTCCACTTCGCGTGCGCTGGCGAGCCAGCAGGTGGACCAACAAGCAACTCGTGAATCATTCCACGGAAAGGAGCGATGCCAGTTCCTGTTGCCATAAAAATGTAATCATGATCCGAAGGGTTTGTAGGAAGCACGAATCGTTTTCCGTTCGGACCCGAGACGAGAATGTCGCTGCCAACGGATTGATCGCAAAGCCAATTGCTGCAAACTCCCAAGATGAGCGGATGTCCGTCAGAGCGCTTTGGGTCATTTTCATCTGGGATTTCTTCAATTGTCCGCTTACAAGTCGTGGAAATAACTCGCCCGAATCCATCTTCGCCATACGAAGGACTTGCAATCGAATAGAGCCGCACTTTATGGGGGCGCCCCTTGCTGTCGATTCTGGGAACGATCACTCCGAAAGATTGGCCGGCCAGAAATGTTCCTTCGAGTGGTGTTCCTGAAAGATCGATGCCGATATGCCGCACAAAACTTGCGGATTTCCCGCGGATGCAAGATTCGCTTGACACAATCCGCGCAACAACTGGCGCACCAGGCAAGGCGATGTGCATTTTGGCTTCGGGCAGCAGAGGATCGTTCGGGTGGACTGTCATCGATTCGCAATCGTAGGAAGTTCCTCAAATTTAGGCGAAGAACTCTCGAAAAAACAATCAAAAAAACTGGCGAAGAAATTGTAAGCCCGCAAGGGTCGAACCGCCGAAATATGTTTTACGAAGTGGCGCGAGTTGCCGCCATAACCGCCTCCCTGACACGCCGTGCGTCAGCGGGGGTAACCGATGAAACGCACGACGCGATCAAGGAGGATCGCCATGGACAAGTTCGTCATTCAAGGTGGTCAAAGACTTTCTGGACGCATTCGAGTGGAGGGTGCAAAAAACGCAGCCTTGCCGTTGATGGCAACTTGTCTTCTGACAAATGAACCTGTCACTCTGACCAATGTCGCAAGTCTGGCGGACATCGCCAATATGCGCCGCTTGCTCAACACGCTTGGTGTCGATGTTCACCTTGGCGATGATCGCGTCATTATGGAGACGAAAGATCCCAATTCGATCGAGGCTCCATATGAACAAGTCCGAACGATGCGCGCCTCGATTTGCGTGCTTGGGCCAATGCTCGCTCGCCGCAAGAAAGCAATCATCTCGATGCCCGGCGGGTGTGCTTTTGGAGATCGCCCTGTCGATCTTCACTTGCGCGGGTTGGAAAAACTTGGTGCCAAGATCGAACTGCGTAATGGAAACATTCACGCCAGTGCCGATCGCCTTCGCGGTGCAACTGTGTTCCTTGGTGGTCCATATGGTTCGACGGTTTTGGGAACAGCGAATGTCATGAGCGCCGCAACATTGGCGCTTGGAAGAACGGTCATCGAAAGTGCCGCGTGCGAGCCGGAGGTTGTCGATCTCGCCGACATGCTGATTTCGATGGGCGCAAAAATTCGCGGTGCGGGTGGTCCACGCATCATCATCGATGGCGTCGACGAACTGCACGGTACAAGCCACCGCGTTATGCCAGATCGAATCGTTGCTGGGACATACGCAATCGCAGCTGCGATCACCAACGGCGAGATCATTCTTGATGATTTTCCATACGATTCACTGCTTGCAGTGGTCGATCGGCTTGGATTGATCGGCGTCGATATTCAGAAAATCACTCCCGATGCAGACGAGCGTTGTTGCACAGTACGAGTGACCAGTCAGCGACATCTCAACCCGACGGTCATCACCACGCAACCGCATCCAGGATTCCCGACGGATCTGCAAGCGCAATTTATGGCGCTTCTCTGCAGTGCAAATGGAAATTCCGTGATCACCGAAAAAATCTATCCCGAACGATTTATGCATGTCGCAGAACTTCTTCGTATGGGAGCGCAACTTCTTCGACATGGTCCGACCGTTGTTGTGACTGGCGTGCCACGCCTTGTTGGAGCAGAAGTTATGGCGTGCGATTTGCGTGCATCGGCAAGTCTCGTTTTGGCTGGACTTGCCGCAGATGGTCAAACCACAGTCAACCGTGTCTATCACCTTGATCGCGGATATCAACGAATGGAAGAGACGCTGCGAAGTCTTGGTGCAAAGATTGAAAGAGTCAGCGACAAACCTGCAAACGCCGATGCATCAACTGTGCGTGGCGCTGGGATGGCTTCGGGCGCAGCTCAATCGATGCAAGAAGAGGGCTGACGCAACCGAGACATTGAGACTTGGTCGGTCGCTGGATTCCATCAGCGCGTTTGGCTTTGCCATCGGAATGACCGAAGTCGCATCGCACAGGGCGCGAATGTCCGCAGAGACTCCCGATCCTTCAGAGCCCAAAATCACAGCAATTCTCGGCGAATTTTTGATCTTTGGCAGTTGAAAAATGTCGTCGATCGGCACCGCGTCTGCCGCGTCTTCCGCTGCGATCAGCGTAAAGCCATAATCACTTCGCAGTCGTGCGAGATCGCCACGAAGGTCGTTTGATTCTGTCCATGGAACTGTGAAGACACGACCAGAAGAGACGCGAATGACTTTGCGATGCAATGGATCGGATGATCCTCTAGCAAGCAGAACTCCAACGCCACCGAAAGATCCCGCCGCACGAAAAATCGCGCCGATGTTGTCCGTCAGAACCACTCCAGATGTCACGAGCAAATTTCCAGACTTCCCAACGACCATAAGCATTGATTCGATCGTGGTCTCGTGTGGTCGATATCCCAGTGCCAATGCGCCTTTGTGCATTTTGTATCCAGCGAGGTTCGTCATCAAGGAATCGTCCGCGATATAGATTGGAATGTTGGGTTGCAGTTGACGCAAGACATCTTCAAGAGATTCGGCAACAGCGGGGGTGAGCAACAACGAGTGCAGCGCGAGAGTTGGCGCGGTGGAAGCTCCGCGTTTGTGTGCAAGCAGCGCATACAAAAATCTTCGCACAACTCGCGGGCTTTCAACACAAAAGAGCGCGTCCCGACCTCGAAGATCAGCGTCACGAACCCCACGAAAAGAAATGATGCGTGAATCCGCTTCGTCCGCAATGCGGATTGCGTCGGCGCGCATAATCAGGGATTCGCTATTCCAATCAAGCGATTTAGGATTTGTTGAGAAGCCGCATTTTGATTCGCCTCGGCGCGTTTGATCCACTCTTTCAGCAACTCGACGAGTTCTGGATATCGAACGACAAGTTTGGGGTCTTGTTCGAGAAGTTCGCGGGTAATGCTGATGGCCATATTCAATTCGACCGTACTGCGGACAATTTCGCCAGAGATCTTCTTGAATTGCGCTTGTTCGCCCTTGTCTTCAAACGCTCCACCCAAAAGCGTCCACGGCATCAATGTGATCTCGCGTACGGTTTTTTCGAGTTGCACACCAGCGATTTGCAAGTCAGCCGAAGCAATTCCAAACGTATCAGATGTGCTGTCCAACATTTTCAAGGTCGACGCATAGTTCTTCTCGACGATTGCACAGTCCTTCTTGAACCGGTCGATGAGATCGCTCAGAGGAGGAAGAATTTCGTCAGTCCACCTTGTTTGAAGTGTTGTAATCAATTCTTCACTTGTCGAAAAGTTGGACTTGATTCGATCGAATGCAGATTTGAATTTCTCTTCATCGAGAACTTTTCCTGGCCCAAAGAGTGCGTATATCTCATCAAGTTTCGCTGATGAAGTGTCATATCCATCTTGAATCGAATTCCCTTGCGCGGCCCACATTTCCCAGTCTGCGTTGAACATTGTTTTTATCGCACTCGCATCATTCTGGCCAGTTTGTAGTCGTTCCTTCAGATCTGTGGCAGTAGAACCGAGACTGAAATTTGCGATCGTCTTGTACGACTCGTCGATCTCTTTGGCGCGCTCAGCACCAAACAAGAGCTCCAGAGTGGATTGACTTGGACTGACAGTCAGCGTGTGTCCTTCAGGTGCAGGATCGAAAGAAAAAGAGGCGGAACTTACCGGCAGTTGGATGATCAAATTGACGTCTGCGCCGATGGGAGATTGCTCCACTGTGATCGTGGCAGTTCGTGGGATAATCATATTGGCGAGCGACAAACAATCTGCAAGAAAATAGGGAGGATTTCCATCAACTGCTGGCTTGAAAGAGACAGATTGAACAGTGCCGACTCTCAATCCACCCATCAAAATTGGTGTTCCGCGATGGATCCCATTGACCCCGCCTTCGAAGGGGAAGTGGACGAGCGCTGATGCCATCTCTGGCCCAGTGATTGATGGAATGCTGGCAAGCGCAGCGAACAAAAATGCAACGCCAAAGATGACGAAAGCTCCAGTGCGAATGTCATGTCCCGCTTTATGTCCCGCTTTATGTCTCTGAGAGCGCATCAATGCCACGGCTTACTTGTCCTTTGATTCGCCCGCAGGCTCGGGCGACATCAATACATTGTTCAACTGTTGTTGAGCCAATTCGTATTTCGCAAGCGCATCAAGCACCATCGTCTGCACAGCTTCGCGGAAGTTGACATCCGCTTCATAACGACCAGGATCGCGTTCGATGACAAGACGCAGAGAATCTCCTGCTGCGCGCAGATCGCCAGCGGCCATCGCAAAGCTTCGAGCAGATTCGTAGAGATTCTCGTGTGCGATTTGATCACTGTTGGGCTGGTAGAGAATCTTCCACGGACTGCGTCGGATTTCCATCGAAGACAACTTTAACTGTGCAGCGGTTGTGCGAAGATTTGAAAGCATTTCTGCGATGTCGGGAGATCGCTCAAGCAGCAAAGTGTGCACGATTTCCACGGATTTTCCAAAGCTGTCCACGGATGCTTCTGCGTGTCGCAGTGCGCTATCAAGAAGCGGAACTGTCTGTTGATTCAAATGGTTCAGAGTGTCTTTCGCAATCAGCGCAGAACCATCAAGATTGGTAATAGTCGAATCGATCTTTGGCCCATTGCGCACGAGGATTTGCTGTGCATCGGTCAGCGTAGAATCCAATTTCTGCATCGAAGTCTGTGCAGAAGTCAAAGCAGTTGTGATCTTCGTTCTCCAATCGCTGTAGTCGGTACGAATTTCGCTTAAGACCGTTCCTGTATTGTCCAAGATTGGAACAACTTTTGCTTGATAATCACTTGGAATGCTTTCGAGAAATTTGCTGAAGGTCACAAAGTTATCGATGATTTCATTCGCCTTTGTAGCGTTGCATGGTCCAAGCAAAGAGGCCAAGACACCACTGCTTTGTTGCGCTTGGATTTGTGAACCTGCGGGGAGAGGATCTCCTTCAGATCCGAGCGCTACGAAATTGAGCGTTGCAGTCGAACCCAAGAGTGTCATAATTCTCAAGATTTTTGCATCCTTAAAAATCTTGACATCTGCATCCATAACGATGTTTGCGTTGATCGCAATCAGTTGCTTCTGATCACCAATGACTGGCATGAGGTTCACCACTCGTCCACGCGGAAGGCCACCGATTTGCACTGCCGAACCTTCGCTCAGTCCAGAGATTCCATCCTGAACATTGAAGACCACGACATACGGCGTGACTTTTTCAAACAAATTCAGTTTGGCAAGAGTCACGCCGACAAATGCGAAGAGCGCAATTCCGCTCAGTAGGAAAAAACCAGTTTTGATCGCAGGCCCGTTCATAGGAAGTTCAGAATACCTTTATCCGCTCATTACGGTTGGCAAGCGATTTAACTTCCGACAAGTGCTTCGTTGGTGGGAAAACGCTTCAGTGCGGCGAGAAGTTGTTCGATTTGCACATGCGGTGGCATAGCAATGAGCCGTCGTCGAAGAGCGGTGATGGTTTTCAATTCTTGTTCAGAAAGCATCAAGTGTTCCTTGCGAGTTCCGCTTGCGGCAAGATTGATAGCGGGGAAGAGGCGTTTTTCGGCGATGGTTCGATCGAGGATCAATTCCATATTTCCAGTTCCCTTGAACTCCTCGAAGATGATTTGATCGGCGCGACTTCCAGTATCGACCAAGCAACTGGCGATGATCGTGAGCGATCCGCCTTCTTCTGCTCGACGAGCTGCGCCGAAGAGTTGTTTTGGAATTTCGAGCGCGCGAGAATCAAGTCCGCCTGACATCGTTCGTCCGCCAGAACCATATTTGCGAGAGTTGTTGAACGCTCTTCCAAGTCGAGTGATCGAATCTAGAAGCACCACAACATTGCGCCCAGCTTCGACCATCCGTCGCGCGCGTTCGATGGCAAGAATGCCAAGAGCGGTGTGTCTTTCGACATCTTGATCGTTGCTCGACGCCAACACTTGCGCTGGAACATTGCGTTTGAAATCGGTGACTTCTTCGGGTCGTTCATCGATCAGCAGTGCGATCAATTCGACATCGGGATGATTATGTTTGATCCCATATGCAAGGTTCTGAAGCAGAATTGTTTTTCCGGCCTTTGGTGGCGCAACGATCAATCCGCGCGTGCCAAATCCAATCGGGCAGAAGAGGTCGATCAATCTGCACGCAGGTGGGCAACCTGGATATTCCAGCGTCAATCTGGGCGCGGGGTCGAGCGCGGTCAGTTCTGCGAATGGCTTGCGCTGCGAGAATGTTTCAGGGGTCATCCCTTCGATTTCAACCAGTCGATCGACCATTTGGCGAACATATCGACCGCGACGCGTTTTGGTTTCGACTTCGACAACTTCTGCGACAACGCTTGAACAAGGACGAAGTGCAAATGTGTTCGCAAATGATGACGGCACGACTGGGTCGTTGGGACTTTCGACCAAGCCATCGTTGAACTGTCTTATTCGACCCTCAGGACCAGAGGCCCATTCAAGGATCCCGCGAACTGTACTCATGTGTGTATCAACCGAGACGAAATGTCCTGCAGGTCGATGCAGCAAGTAGAGCAGTATGCGAATTGAATGTCAAGTGATGGAAAGGTTGGGGTCTTGCGGGAAAAGATCGCCCGCACGCGGGGATTTTTGCCAAAAGGGGCTTGGATTCTGACATTTTTCGAAATCAAGTAGTGTTTCTTTGCCTTTTCGGTTCTTGGGGTTACGCTATATCGAAGTCGAGCCTTTCGTTTTATCAACTTCAGGAGTCCAAATATGAAAATGATCAATGTTGCAGGTGCAATCATATTTGCAGTGGTCTTGATGTTTTCTTCGTTGACGCAGTCGGTGCAGGGGCAGTGCCCTGCGGATGTGAATGACGATCATTATGTTGATGGTCTGGACCTCGCTACCGTTTTGAGTTCTTGGGGAACAAACGGTAGTTCGACTGGAACAGACTTCAATGGCGATTTAATCGTCAACGGAACCGATCTCGCATTTGTTCTGTCCGAATGGGGAGTATGTCCAGGTCCAACTTGGGCAACTGTGCTGGAGTGGGCGCCTGATGCCGCCGTTGTGACGAACACCACGATGCGAGATGCAATCACCGCATCAGGCTTGCCGTGGCGAGTTCAAGACAACGGAACGAACATCGAGATGTTGTTGGTTCCTGCGGGGACATTCACGATGGGGTGTAGCGCGTCGAATTTGTATTCGTGCTATCCCGAGGAAAGCCCGACGCACCAAGTGACTTTGACGCAGGCTTTTTATATGGGTCGTTATGAAGTGACGCAGGCTCAGTGGACGGCGACGATGGGTAGCAATCCGAGTTATTTCGTGCCGGAAAACGGTTACTCATCGGATACCACGAAGCCCGTCGAACAAGTCTCTTGGAACATGATTGCAAGTACAGGTGGTTTCACGTTTGTAACCGGCTTGCGCTTACCAACGGAAGCAGAATGGGAATATGCATATCGCGCTGGAACAACAACGGCGTTTCACAGTTATGCAGCACAGCCAAATGGTTTTAACGACGACACACT
>CAMBWI010000048.1 GCA_945871445.1 Singulisphaera sp. GP187
CTTCCACTGCGAGTTGGATTCCTCGGACCAGAGGGAACATTCAGTCATCTCGCCGCACTTCGACATTTTGGATCGAGTGTCGAATCGGCTCCGCTTGATTCGATCGATTCTGTCTTCAGCGAAGTTTCTTCTGGAAGATTGGATTATGGATTGGTTCCATATGAAAATTCGATCGGTGGATCGATCGTGGACACATTGGATGCATTTCAGTTGTATCCCGCAAAGGCTTGCGCCGAAGCGATGATCGATGTCAGTCAATGCTTCATGGCGAATTGCGCGCCAGAATCTGTGAAGCGCATTTGTTCGCGACCTGAAGTCTTTGTGCAGTGTCGCAAATGGCTGGCTGCACGATTTGGCGAAATCGAATTAGTCCCAACAACATCCACATCGATCGCCGTGCAAAAAGCTGCGACGGAAGGAGACGAAGGAACCGCTGCAATCGGATCATCGCTTGCTGGAGAACTTTTCGGCGTGCGAATTTTGTTTGATCACATTCAAGATCGTCCGCAGAACATCACGCGCTTCTTGGTAATCGGTAAGGATGTCGCCCCACCATCGGGAAAAGATAAGACCGCGATCATGTTTCATACTCAAGACCGACCAGGTGCGATTGCAGATGTGTTGGATTGCCTTCGACGTGCAGGCGTGAATCTTTCGCATATCGATAAGCGACCATCGGGGCGAACGAATTGGCGCTATGTCTTCTTCATCGACTGCGATGGACACGCAACCGATCCTGCGGTTGCATCTGCGATTCAAGAAGCGAGAGGTTTTTGCGATACGCTTGAAATCGTCGGATCATTTCCTTGCGCTCAGCGAACGCTTTGATTCTCACGCGTTAATCACACTCGGCAACCGCCGCCGCAACATCCGCCAACACGAGGCGCAGAAACTGGCAACTGTGCCTGCTTCCACGCTTCAAAGCCGCCAGCAACATTCGCTGCGTCATATCCAAGACGGCGCAACATTGCGGTCGCTGTGGCGGATCTTCCACCAAGCGCACAGTGAACAAGAACGCGTTTGTCCTTTGGAATTTGTGCGAGTTTGGTACTCAATCTGGTGTATGCAACATTGCACGAGCCATCGATACATCCAAGCGCGTGCTCGCTTGCGCCGCGGACATCAAGGATGAACGAATTTTGCAAGTCGCTCGCGGTTTCTTTCACGCTGACTTCTGGCGTCGTTTCTAAATGCACCGCCGCCGATATTGCCGTTGGCGGTACGACTGCGATAATGTGGTCATATCCAATGCGCACGAGATCGCGAATGATCTCGTCGCTCATTGATGGCTCGCAGACAAGAACTATTTTCTCTTGTGGGTTCACATACGAACCAACAACCATTGGAAACATTTTCCCTAGCGGAGAATAAAGAGAGCCTGGCAAGTGACCGTCGCGAAACGCTGCCCATGCGCGTGTATCAACAACGACTGTTCCGGGCTTTTCCCATGATGCACTGTATGACTTCAGATCTGTAACAACTTCAGGCTTGGGAATCTGCCCAAGTACTTGCACGCCATCGCGATTCAACTTCTTCATTCGCGCGAAATAAAGCGGAGGTTCTGGTTGGCCTGCAAGAATGTCTTTGACAAACGCACCTTCGCTGCGCAGTAATTGCAGAATTGGACTGACCGCTTTCTCATATCCCACCGTCGTTTGCGGAACGGCGCCGAGTGCTTTGCCGCAGGCACTGCCTGCGCCATGACCGGGCCATACCTGCACGAATTCTGGAAGTTGTGCAAACTTTTGCGCGCTTGCAAAGAGCGCGTGCGCACTCTGATCTGAAATTCCTTGAAGCCCCGCTGCAGTTTCGAGCAGATCAGGTCGACCGAGATCGCCAGCGAAAACGAAATCGCCGCTGATCATCCCGATGGGAACTTCTGTCCCAGTCGCACGATCGAAAATGAGATAGCTCATGTGTTCTGGAGTATGCCCCGGAGTGTGCATAGCACGAATCGAAATGCCTCCAAGAGTAATCATGTCGCCATCATGCAACAGCACATGCTTGTATGGACCCACCCACTTCGATTGCCAATCCGCGCCACCATCTGCGCTGACATAGACGCACGCACCAACCCGCTCTGCAAGTTCGCGCGCACCACTGAGAAAGTCTGCGTGAATATGCGTCTCTGCAACACCAACAATTTTCATCTTTTCGCGTGATGCGATTTCGATATATCGATCAACATCGCGCTGTGGATCGAAGACGATCGCTTCGCCAGTCTTCTGGCAACCAATCAAGTATGCGTACTGAGAAAGATTAGGGTCGACGATTTGACGAAACAGCATTGGGGATTCTCCAATCTATAAGGCGTACTTGTGACATACAACAAAACAAGAATACCTTTGAAGATTGCAACGCAAAAATCCGTTTTCAAGCCGGCATACACGCGTAAATCGGTTGCGTTCTCGCCTGCTGGGGCATTGGATTGATACTGAAAGCGAAGGTCGCAATTCTCTCAATGGGATTGATATTAAAGATTTTGTTTCTTTGTACTAAGAATTCGCAACGAAACAATTTCGAATGGCGATATAGATATGACGGACATCGAACGCTTCACTGGGATGGCGCCACCTTTGATTGGGCGCTCGAAGAAATCGCAGTGAGTAACGCGTTTTGCGCCACGAGTCCAGCTGAGCGCACAAGTTTGCGGCGCGCCTGTTCGGTCAACAAGTCGCACAATGACATCCCCGCTGCCGTCATTCGCTGGTTTGAGTGCTGCTATTTCGGTGCCAGAGTGGCCACTCATATTCTGAATGGTCACAAACTGCTGCAGTTGAGCGAGTTGCTTTTGTTTTATAGGCGAAACTGCAACAACTCCATTATTGAGCCGATCGGAAGCTGCCCAGTCAGAAGAATCCCAAGTCGCATGACATCGAATGCCATACACAAATTCATGCACGCCCCTGTCAGATTTTGGATCTGGAAAGTTCGGACTCTTGACCAGCGTCAACCCAAGTGTTCCATCATGAGCGCTCTTTCCGAAGATTCCATCGTCGATCACTGCGAATGCCGTGGCATCATCGCTTAATGCCATCCAGTCGTGACCGGGAACTTCGAACTGCGCACTCTGCCAACTTGTATTGCGATGAGAGTCGCGGTCGATGTGTCCAAACTGCGTGCCGAAGCGAGCCGTGCGCGTGCGAAGTCTCGTTGGGAAAAGTGCGCGCAGCAATGTTTGATCCTCGCGCCAATCCAAACGCGTGTGAACGAGAACAACATCGCTCCACGGTTGCAACTCATATCTCTGCACAATTGCGCTGCGTGATCCAAGCTTGCGTGCGAATGTCATTGTCGCCACGCCACTACGCACGCTTGCCTTCATCGTGCAAGGTGTTGTCACTGGCGTTGGCTTGTCCATGTATTCCTTGTCTGTATCCCACGCCTCCCATCTGCGTGGACGATCTTCATAGAGGACAAGTTCGTTGAAGGCACGACCAGACATTGGTTGCACTTTCCCATCAAGCGTGACAATCTGGCTGATGCGACCAAGTCCATCAAAGCGAACAGTGACAAGAGCGTTTGAAATTTCTTTCGCACCTGCTCGAAGGGATTTGTCTTTAGGGACATCACGAGTGACTGCAACGCTGCACGCGGGAGCTTCGTTCGTTGCATTGCTGGCTGGATTGAAAATCACTCGTTCACTCTTCGTTCCACCAACTACTTTTCCTGCGCGTGAAAGTCCCGCATCACGCAGAGCGATTAAATGTGTGATTGCACCACCCATTGCCTTACGCGCATCGTCATAGACAGCACCGATACTCGACCCAGGAAGGATGTCGTGGAATTGATGAAGCAAAACAATTTTCCACAGCGCATCAAGTTGGAGAAGGAGCGCACGCTCTTGCGCAGGCGCAAGGGGCGCAAGTACAGCAAGCATTTCAACTTGTCGAAGCAGTTGTTCTGCTTTGCGATTCGCTTGCTTGATCCAACGCTGTGATGTGTACGTTCCTCGATGAGCTTCGAGATAGAGTTCTCCATCCCACACAGGAATCTCGGTTCCGCGTCGAGCGCACGCTTGTGCTTCTGCGTGAAGAATCTGGCAGAAATCGCCTGCTTTTGCGTACTTTGTAGCGGGCACGCCTTCACACTCTGATGCACTACGAGTGCGTTCGATTTGCATCGGATCTGGCCCACCACCACCGTCGCCCCATCCGTATGGCTGGAGATACGAACGCGTGCGACCCTTGTCTTGACGTTCGATATTTGCGTCGGCGAGTTGCAAATCAGCCGGAAGAAAGTCGCTGTTGTAATTATGCCCAGGCGTGAGATGTGTCAGCACTTCGGTGCCATCGAGTCCACGCCAATTGAAAGTCACATGCGGAAAGCGATTTGTATCACTCCAAATAATCTTGTTGGTTATAAATGTATCGAGTCCAGACTTCGCGATGATCTGTGGAAGGCATGCTGGGAATCCAAATGTATCTGGGAGATATAAAAATCTTTGAGATGCGGACGAACCAAAATGTTCTTTCCACCAACTTGTGCCGTGAGTGATCTGTCGAATAAAACTCTCGCCACTTGGCGCTGTGCAATCTGGCTCGACCCACATTGCGCCGTTCGGTTCCCACTTGCCAGCTTTCACTGCGGCGCGAATGCCATCAAAGAGTTTCGGGCATTCCTCTTTGACAAATTGATATTGCTGAGCTTGACTGCAGAGAAACCGAAAGTGCGGAAAGCGTTCGATGTTTCGTAGTGCTGTTGCAAACGAACGAACGCATTTGCGTCGAGTCTCATCAATTCGCCAAAGCCACGCAGTATCGATGTGTGCATGGCCGATTGCGATACAGGTTGTCGCGCGTTGACCACCAGCGCGTCCTTTTAATAATCGATCGAGTGCGCCTCGATGAGCGAGGACATCTTTACGAGTTGCACTTCCCGCAGGAATCGCGCGAACGATTGCGCTGAGTCCTTCATCAATGTCATTCGTGCGCGAATGTTCTGCGTTGCCAGTTGCAAGCATTCTTCGCAACCAATCGAATCGTTGGCAGAACTGCCAGAGTGCTTCGTCGATCGCCACAATTTCCGCACACTCCAAGCGACCAGGTTTCGCTTCATTCCAGCGCGCGCGTTGCTCTGGCTGATCCCACCAAAAGGTTGTCGCACCTAAAGGAAGGTTGCACGCTGCTTCAATCCACAAATTGATTTTTTCGCCGCCACGAGCGCGCTGTGCACTTCGCCAATCAAGGGGAAGAATTGGAGCGGTGTCGTGATATGGATCGAAGCCCGCATGCGCACTGCCATCAACCCAAAGACACGCTTCGGTGCCGCTCGAAAATCTCAGCAGTGCACGATGACCGCGAAAATCTGAAGAGAGTTTGCCGCGTACGCGAAACCACGCTGTACTCCAAATGGGGCCCCATCGATAACTGATTTCGACGCGCTTGGTGCGAGCACGCACTGCATCGGCAATTGCAACACGCGACGCAAAGTGCGCAACTTCAACCAATACAGATTGTTTGACAGGCCACGCGAGCGGCTGAAGAATATCTTTGCAGAATTCTTCATAGCGAATGGCATTCATTTGAAAATGAGGGAGCACAAAGATAGTGTATGAACCACGCCCGAATTCAGTGTTTTATAAAAACGGATTCTGGCTGTTGTAGCGTGGCAGATCGCACAAATGGAATCAGAAGTATTCCTGGGATTCCACTCAACATTGCGATCACTAAAAACAATGGATAATCAAATCGCTCGGCAAGCGCGCCGCTCATTCCGCCTGCGAAAGAATTTCCTGCGGCCATAATCGCTGTCAAGAGTGCGTACTGCGTCGCGGTATATCGATGATCGCAAATCACCATCAGGAAGGCGACGAATCCACTGGTCACCATTCCCATAACAATGTTCTCGACTGCGATTGCAAACATAAGCGGCCAAACTGGTGGTGAAGATGCCAAGGTCGAATGGACTGATGCGCCAAATACAAGCGCAAGAATTAAAAACCCGCTAATGCTGATCGAATGTGCGAAACCGAAAATCCACAAACAGCGCACGACACCCATTCGTGCGACCATCCATCCTCCCACTCCTGCGCCAACGATTGTCATTGCAAATCCAAATGATTGCCGAACCCATCCAATCGATTCGGCTGAATATGCGAGACCTTTCATCAACAGCGGAGTTGTGATTGAATTTGTCAATTGGTCTGGCAATTTAAAAAGCAAGACAAAGAGCGCTAAAGCGACAATTCGCCAGCGCCACACCTTCCAGAAGATTGCGATTGGTTGCACGACGGAATCGGCGAGACCAGGTCGAACGACGCCGATAAGTTGTGGTTCGCGCGCAACAAGTGTTGCGGCAAGTCCAAGCAGCATCGCTGTCGATGCCGCGACTGATGCAATGCGCCACGAAATCGCATTCGCTGCCAGCAATACCCCTGCGCCGAAAACCATAAATGCGATGCGATATCCCGTAACAAATGTGCTTGCGCCTGCGCCGAGTTCCTTTGGCGAAAGCGAATCCGCGCGAAATGCATCCGCAACAATGTCTTGCGTCGCAGAGAAAAACGCAGTGACGCAGAGGAGTCCGAAAAAAATCCGGTTATGAAAAAGAGCCGCGTCAATTTCGCTCTGACTCCAAGCGACACCGATTGGAGGATCGGTCGCCACAGGTCCCCACAACGACATTGCGATCAACGCAGCGAGCGAAAGAATCTGCGACAAGATCAACCAACCTCGCCGTCGACCGAGTCGTCCAAGAATTGGCAGCGACACGCCATCGACAATTGGCGCCCAAAGAAATTTCAGCGCATACGGCAACGTGCAAAATGTAAGTGCGGCGATCGCAGTCACACTCCAACCGACGGATGATGTCCACGCTTGCGCAACACTCGTGACAAGCACATTGGGCAGACCGCCTGCAATTCCTAGAAACAACAGGACAAGCATTGTCCGACTTCTGTAGATATCAGTAAATGTTTGAAAGCGTGAGCGTTCCTCAAGCCGATCCGTGGCCATAGGTGAAGATTACCGACACAACAATGAAGGAGAGCGTGGGCAATAAAAACGAATTCCCGACCCCGTGTTTAGAAGCTTGAAATCAAATTGACTCTATAAATGATCTATTATTGCTCTTTCTATACATCCCAATCACAAATTCTGACAGATCAACTTGACATGAAACGAACTAACGCTCTATTGTGAGTAGCAGATGTTCGGCATTCAGCGCATTCTCATCACCGCCGTGATCGCCCTTTGGCTTCCACTGTGTTGTTGCCAAATGATGGCATTTGCCAATGCCGCAACTGGAGTTGAAACAAGTTCGTGCTACCAAACCGACGAACAGACAACTGAGAATACTTCCGACAAGAACACGCGCAGCTGCTGCGGCGACGAACAAGATCCAGCGGATCGTGATGCGCCGAAGTCGTGCCTTCACTGTGCAACGAAAGGGCCGCCTCCAACTGCGCCATCACTTGATTCATTTTTTATTCTGAGCGAAATTCCATTTGCGCTCGTACTGCCTCCTTTATTGATTGAGCCAGTAACACTGCATGCAACAGAAATTGATGGTTGCTGGGATGTACCGCCACCAACCAAACCGCCAAGAATGGCGATGAGCGCAAACGATCGGCGCGCGACCTTCAGCATTTGGATTATTTGAACTCCTGACACGCTTGTTCCGCTTGGAATGTTTTCAAGCGGTTGTTCTGTGTCAACCTTGGAGTTCTTCTATGAAAATTTCAATTCGAGTGACGATCTTCTTGACCGCACTTCCAATTCTTTTGCTTTCCGCGTGTGCCGCACCACAGATGGAGCGGCCGGTTTCAATTGGTCCCGATATCGCTTCGCGCACAGGGGTGCGACCAATGTGGTCGCGCGAAAGTGAGAACGCTGCGCCCGATTCGAACTCACTGCGCGCATCATCTGCGGTCGCTCTGCCAAATCCGCTGAATGAAGTGGACGCAGTTGCGATTGCGCTTGATGCGAGCCCCGCTATTGCCAAGATGATTTCCCAGACCAACGCTATGCGCGCTGAAGCGATTGATATCGCCACCCCATCGAATCCGATGCTGAACTTTACATCTGCCATTCCGCTTGATTCGATGGGCGTAGTTCCGATTTTTGCGATGCTGATGTTTCAAATTGATGAGTTGTGGAAACAACCACTGCGCAGCGAAGCGGCACGCGAGAATTATCAGGCGGCATTGCTTTCGCTTGGAGCAAGTGCAGTCGCAATCGCTGTCGAGACACGAGTGGCTTGGCACGAAGTTGTGATGCGAAGTGAAGAAACAGACTTGGCGAAATTCGATTGGGAAATTACTGATCATTTACTGATTATTGAGCGCGAGCGATTTGCCGCTGGAGAATCGACTGCCGACATTGTTGCCAAATCACAAGTGGAATTAACGGACGCGCATCACCGTTTGTCGCAGGCAAGTGAAATGCTTGCTACCGCAAAGTTGTCGCTTCTGGCTTTGCTTGGCCGCGCAGAGGCATCGACAGATTGGATCACGGGAGCAGCTGATTCATCGGCCAACTTCGCAATTCATTCGCCACTTGCTGACGAACAGAAATTGCTTGCGGCTTTGGCTGATACGCGACTGGATGTTCGTGCTGCGCAAGCGCAAGCGAATGCCGCAAAGAGTAAGTTTGAACTTGCCCAAAAAAGTCGAACGAGCAAACTTGATATCGGGACGGGATTTGACCGCGACATGGAAGACGGTAAAGGCGTTATGTTCGGCGCAAATGTGGAGTTGCCTCTTTTTAACAATGGTGCGGCGCGCATTGAGAAAGCTGAATTTGAACTCATAACCGCAAACATCGAAGCGGAGCGAGTGCGACAAGCTGCGATCATTGAGTTGCGTGGAGCAATCGTGAAGGTTTTAGCTGTGCAAGAAAAGCAAGATGTAAGCGTTGAACATTCGCTTACGCCAATCTCAGAAACATTCAAACGAGCGCAGCTTTCCGCAGACATCGGCGAGGGTTCACGACGAGATGCAATCGATGCGCAGCATGCGCTCAATCACGCCAAACTAGAACTGAACGATTTGGAACGACAACGGCGCGTCGCGAGACTTGGGCTTGCAAAGGCTGTTGGATTTCTTCCGGCGGAGGTAATGCCATGACGACGAACATCCCCCTGCCAAGTGCGCGCATCGGAACTCGTATCGTTCTTCCGCTCATCATCATTGGTAGTGCTGTGGCAATTCTTGCGTGGTCAAGTTGGCGAGTGTGGGCTCCATTGACTGTGGTTCATGCGATACCTGTGATCGTGCGGACAACGGCGATTACACAAGGTGCGACAGAAAATTCTGCCAACGGACATCCAATCCTTCCAATGAAGAGTTCTGCTCGCGGACCGGTTGTACAAGCGCCTGGATGGATCGAACCATCTCCATTTCCAATCAGTGCCTCGGCGTTGACTCCTGGTGTTGTTCGTGAAGTACTTATTCTGGAAGGCGATCAAGTCAAAGAAGGACAAGTGGTTGCACGACTGATCGATGATCAAGCGAAGATAGAACTTCGTCGTGCAAACTCGGAGGTTGATATCAAAGCTGCAGAAGTCTCGGTGATGCGCGACGAGTTGAATCGCAAATCAAAACTTGTTGCAAGCGGAAGTGTGAGTGAAGGAGAAGTTGCTCGACTTGTCATTCGCATTCAAGGTGCCGACGCGACGCTGGAACAAGTCCGTGCGATGCGCGATCAAGTCGCACTTGTCCTTGCTCGCACCGAAGTGAGATCTCCAGTCGCAGGCGTGGTTATGGCGAGACTGACTGCGCCTGGATCGTTTGTTGGAATGGATGCGGAGAGTGCGCCAGTCGTGCAATTATTCGATCCCAAAATTTTGCAGGTTCGAACTGATGTTCCGCTTGCAGATGCTGGTCGACTCGCGATTGGACAAACCGCTGAAGTTCAAGTCGATTCTTTGCCTGGCGTGATTATTCGAGGGCGCGTGATTCGATTGGTACAACAAGCGGATATTGCGAAGAACACCCTTCAAGTAAAGGTTCTTCTTGATGATCCACCCGTCGGACTTGTGCCAGATATGTTGGCGCGTGTCAAGATTCAGACTGGTGCAATTTCTGTAAGTGGTGGAGTCCGCGATGCAACTTCCGCAAGTTCGATGTCTGATACATCGCGCGCAGAAATTGCAGCACCTTCGAGTGCGCTTCGTCACATCGTTGAAAACGCTGACGGAAATCGTTCTGGGCAAGTGCGCGTCGTCGTCGATATGCGAGATCAAGTTGGAAGAATCGAAATGCGACTTGTTACTTGCGCTGCTCAAGATGGCGCCGATGGATGGACCACGGTGTATGACGGATTGCGTCCAGGCGATCTTGTCGTTCTCGATGATTCTCCAGTGACCAACGCTGGCGAAATGGTTCGCGTTCGTGAAATGCCCATCGATTCACCATCAAAGGAAGAACACGATGCACACAAATAATTCAATCATCTCATGCGTCGCACTGGAAAAACATTATTCCAGAGGTGGCGAAACAGTTCGAGTGCTCGAATCGATTGATCTCTCGCTTGCGCGTGGAGCATTTGTTGCATTGATGGGACCATCGGGCTCTGGCAAGACGACGCTCTTGAATCTCTTTGCGGGAATCGATCGTCCAACTGCGGGTTCGTTGATGGTTGATGGACAAGACATTGCTCGACTCTCACGATCTGCACTTGCAGAATGGCGGGCTCGAAGCGTTGGATACATCTTTCAGCTTTACCATCTTGTTCCAGTCTTGACGGCATATGAGAATGTCGAACTCCCTCTCTATCTGCAGACGCTCACGAGACGCGAACGGCATCGGCGTGTATCAGAAGCGCTTGAAGCTGTAGGAATTTCTGACCGTCACGCACACTATCCACGACAACTTTCTGGCGGACAAGAGCAACGCGTCGCAATCGCACGAGCGATTGTCACGAACCCCGCTCTGTTGCTTGCAGACGAACCAACTGGAGATCTCGATCGAGCTGCTGCTTCTGGAATTATGGAACTGCTGACTCGACTTCACAAAGAGCGTGGCCAAACAATCGTTATGGTCACACACGATCCAGCAACTGCGGCGTTCGCAGAGCGAAGTGTGCATCTTGATAAAGGTCAACTCGTAGAGAGTAAGGTGGTACAACTATGAATCTTTTTTATTCTTTTCAAGGTTTGGTGGCTCTTGCGTGGCGCGGACTTTTGCGAAGACCAACTCGAAGTGTCATCGTTATTGCTGGAGTTGCGGTCGCAGTCTTTCTTTTCTGCACAGTCGATGCGACGCGAAAAGGTGTCGAGCGTGCAACGAAGCGAGCCGCACAAGAAACTGCGCTTGTGGTCTATAGGCAAAATCGTTTTTGCCCATTTACTAGCCAACTTCCCCAATTTTACGAAAGTGAAATTCGCAAAGTCTCCGGAGTTGATACGGTCACACCTGTCAAGATTGTGGTGTCGAATTGCCGTGCTTCCCTCGATGTCGTGACATTTCGTGGAGTACCTCCAGAAACATTTGCACGCGATCAAGCTGGGCGAGTTGATCCAGCTTCGATGCAGGCGTGGCTGAGTCGTGGAGATGCAGCACTCATCGGACGCGAACTTGCTGCAAGACGAAGATTAAAAGCTGGCGACCGTTTCACCGCGGCAGGAGTCGATGCGTATGTCGCTGGGATCATTGAAAGTAATGAACCACAGGATCAGAGCAGTGCGTTCGTTCATCTGCCATTTTTGCAAGAGCAGGCGAAACGTGGAGGGACGGGAACGATCGTCACTCAATTTGATGTGCGCGTGAAAGATCCAACCCAACTCGATGCAATTGCCACTGCGATCGACGAGCGATTTGCCTCCGATCAAGCTCCAACGACCACACGAGCTGAGACTGCGCATGTTGCCCGTGCGGCTACAGATGTCATCGCACTTGTTGGATTTGCGCAACTCCTTGGATTTGCAGGACTCGCTGCAGTCTTTGCGCTTGTTGCAAATGCGATCATCCTTTCAATGCGTAGTCGAGAAAAAGAAGTCAGCATTCTGCAAACACTTGGATTCCGCGGAGTACATCTCGCCGCGCTTGTGATCGCTGAAGCGCTGATGCTTGGCGGGATTGGCGGCACAGTTGGTGCAGGAATTTCTTATGCGACTGTTTCGCTCGCACGAACTGCGCTCACAATGGAAGGTGTTTCGATTGCGGTTGCTCCGTCACTTCCAATCGCTTTCGCTGGTATCGCCATCGCAATCGGACTCAGTCTTGCCGCAGGAATTGTTCCTGCAATCATCGCATCGAGACAATCAATCGTTTCAGGATTCAGATCATGAATCGACTTCCACTCCATTATGCCGCACGCAATATCGGCAGGAGTCCCTTGCGTTTGATGCTTACCGCTGGCGGTGGCGCTCTGGTTGTTTTTCTTGTCGTGAGTGCAGTGGCGAGTGTCCGCGCACTTGATCGTGGTGTTCGCGCGAGTGGAACACCAGGAAATGTGATGCTCGTCGGCGCTGGCAGCGAAGAAAGTGTGGAACGAAGTGAGATTCCTGCCTCCGCACCTGGCGTACTTTCCGCGAGCATTCAGGGCATTCGCACGCTTGGCGGTGCGCCGTTTGTCTCGCCAGAATTGCATGTGCCGCTTCCATTGCGGCGCTCTGATGAACCTGCACCAATCGGCAACTCACGAGATCTTGCCCTTATTCGTGGCATCGAACCCAGCGCATTTCTTGTTCATCCGCAGGCGAGACTTGCAGTTGGTCGATTGCCGCAAGGTGGTCGTGATGAAGCACTCGTCGGGCGTTCACTTGCTGCTCGACTGCGAATCGGCCAAGGCAATATCACAAATGACGATTCACTTCTGCCAACAATCCTGATCGACGAGAGGCCGCATCGTGTCACGGGAATCATCGATGCGCCTGGAGTGGCAATTGATGGTGAAGCGTGGATGCCAATTGCAGATCTCTTAGTACTGACAAAAAGGCAAACGATTTCTGTCGCTGTTGTTTCGCTCGACGGTGCAGATATTGGAGATCTCGAAGTCTTTGCAGCTCGCAGATCTGATTTAGAAATTGCTGCAATCGACGAGATGTCGTATTACGCGCAACTTGCGCAGTTCTTTCGGCCTGTGCAAGTGCTGATTGGTGTCAGTGCGCTTGTCGTCGCATTTGGCGCAATGCTTGGAGGTCTCAATGCTCTTGATGCTGCATTCGCATCTCGTTCGCGTGAGATCGCAATGCTGCAAGTACTGGGATTTTCTCGTGGCGCTGTCATTCTTAGTCTTGTGCAGGAGTCGCTGTTGACAGTTGCAGCTGGGGCATTACCCGCGCTGATCATTGCGAGTTTCTTACTCGACGGCGCAGGAGTTCGATTTTCTATGGGAGTCTTTTCGCTCTCAGTCGATGCGACTTGTGTCGCAAGCGGACTGGGCGCCGGCGTCTTGCTTGGACTCGTTGGCAGTCTTCCTCCGACGATTCGTTGCTTCCGTACTTCCATTCCAACGGCACTGAAATCCGATCTTGTCTAAATCAACTTTTTACATTCGACCATACTTTCTAAGGAGTATCATGCAACACTTTTCATCCAAACATATTGTGGCACTTCTCGCCTTCACTTCAATTTCATTCACGACTGCTTGCGAAAAGGCTGCACCCCCTGCAGCCAAAGCCACTGCACAAAGTAGTGGGTCGACTGCGCTTCCCGCAAACTTAATCGTGACAGAGCAACCTGCTGGCGCTGTAGGCGTTGTTGAAGCTCGAACAGCGGGAAAAATTGGCGAACGCGTTGCTGTGATCGGTCGTATCGGCGGATCGCGTTCGCCATTCGTGAGCAATCGCGCAATCTTCACCATCGTTGATCAGACAATGAAGTCTTGTGCCGAGACAGGAGAGGAAGATCACTGTCCACGCCCGTGGGATTATTGCTGTGAAGACAAGAAAGAACTTGCGAAATCTATGGCATCAATTGAAATCAGCGACGCGAACGGCAAGCCGCTCGAACTTTCGCTCGAATCAGAGGGAACACTCAAGCCACTTATGCTCATTGCCGTTGAAGGAACGCTTCAATCGACCGATGGCGGTTCTTTTCTTGTCCGGGCGGAGCGTATTTACAAAGTTGCAAATGATCCGCTTGCATCAAAGATTAAGTGAACTGCGCTTTGCATCCCAGCAGGCATCAGTGTTTGTCCACGCCGTGAACCTTTGTTAATAGCCGCCGATGCTGATCGATATATCCACAGCGCACATAGAGCGCTGATGCCCGCTCGTTTGATGCTTCAGCTTCAAGTCGAACATTTGTCACTCCGACCGAAGCGCACCACGATTCGATTTTGGACAACACGGATGCACCAACTCCAGCAGAGCGTGACGAGTCATCGATGAATAATTCGTCGATAAATGCGATTCTGCCGTTACGTTCGAGCGAAAATGAAAACGCAACGATCGCATATCCAATTGCGACTCCTGCTTGTTGAATGAGCCAGGCTCGCCCAAGAGATTGGTCTGCTATGAAGCCCAAAAGAACTTTGCGTTTGTGATTCTGATCGAACGGATAGTTGAAATGCTTATAAAAATCGGCGACGAAAGCCATTGCGATATCGATATTCGATCCATCGACAGTCACAAGCATTATTGAAGATGTTAGCGAGGTTTGATCCATGACTGCATCAGTTCAAGTTGAACGCCAATCATAGATGCTTCTTACCTTTATAGTGCAGGGATGAAGAGTAGCAAGCGCCAACCAACTCGAACGATTTCCGTTCATAAGTTTGGCGGTGCTGCGCTTGCCAACGCACAAGCGATCGAGAGCGTTGTGGAACTTATTACACGCACAAGTGGAATGCGAATCATCGTGACTTCTGCACTTGCTGGAGTGACAGATGTTCTTCTTTCTGTCGCTCGCGCGGCTGCCAGTGGCGATCTTGTTCTTGCCCACACGGATGCGCGCTTACTTCATGAAAGACATTTGCGTGTGATCGAGTTGATAGACCCAAGCGATGCGCCACTGCGACAATACATCGACGAATCTTTTGCGCAACTTGCTGAGTTGCTTGTTTCCGTCGCTCATGAGAAAACATTGTCGGCACGAATGAGTGATGCCATCATTTCGCGCGGCGAACGCATTGCAGCGCAAATCGTTGCGTGCGCTCTGCGAGCGACTGGTGTCTGCGCAACAGTTGTCGATGCCGCAGATTTTCTGCAAACAGATGGACGCTTCGGCGATGCTGCGCCAGATCTTGCGCGCACTGAAATTTTTTGCGCGCCACTTTTCTCGCCCATCTTGGCGCGCGGCGAAATCGTCGTCGTTCCTGGATTCATCGGCGCAGGAAAAGAAAATTCGGTGGTGACACTTGGTCGCGGAGGATCTGATCTCACCGCAACTGTCATCGCGCGTGTCCTAGCAGCAACCGAAGTGACGCTTTGGAAAGATGTCCGCGGATTTCTAACTGCAGATCCGCGCATTGTTCCAGAAGCGCGCATCGTTGCTCAACTTGATCCACGCGAAGCTTCGGAACTGGCTTATTACGGTGCAAAGGTTCTTCATCCGCGTGCATTGATACCGTTGACTCTTGGCACAACGCTGCGCATTCGCCCCTTTGCAGATCCAGATGCTGTTGGTACTGAAATTGCGTACGGTCGATCCGTTGCCGGGTCGCCGGTGCGTGCGCTCTCTGCGATCCATGCACAAGCACTCGTGACCGTCGCTGGAAATGGAATGCTTGGAGTTCCTGGTATCGCCGCTCGAACTTTTGGCGCGCTCGCCAACAGCAACATTTCCGTCTCGCTCATTTCGCAGGCGTCTTCTGAACATTCGATCTGTTTTACAGTTCCAGAACATGCGGCAGCTGCTGCAGAAACACAATTGCGTGCGGCGTTTGCCGCTGAACTGGAACGAGACGAAATCGACTCGGTTGAAGTCATGATGGGAGTCGCGACAGTCGCAGTGGTCGGAGTCGGTATGGCACGCACTCCAGGAACTGCCGCGAGAGTCTTGGGATCAATCGCCGATGCGCAAGTGAATGTCATCGCAATCGCACAAGGTTCTTCTGAACGAAACATTTCATTTGTGGTGAACACCGAAAGCGTTCCACGCGCATTACGCGCAATTCATGCAGCATTTAGGCTGGACAAAGTTGGTGGAGGCCGCACTGTTCGCAGACACGGAGCTGATGTGATTCTGCTTGGATGTGGTCGCATTGGACGAGAATTGCTTGAACAAATTGCTGCGTTACCTCTTCAAGAACGATCCGTGATGCGCATCGTCGCAGTGATCGACACATCAGGATTTATTTTTCAATCGCGTGGTTTATCACAGACGCGTCTCGCATCAATCGCAGCGTCTAAGAAACGCGGTGGCTCGCTGAAAGAATTGTCTGGTTCGCATGTTGGTTCGCCCATTGATGCAGTTCGACATCTTGCGGCTCACGCACTCACACGGCCTGTTCTTGTGGATGTCTCCAGCGGGGATACACGTGAGCCACTCTTGAGCGCAATCGCCAACGGTATCGACTTGGTCATTGCTAACAAAGTCCCACTTGCGCTCGATAGCGCTTCTGCTCGTGCAATTCTGCGAGATGCACGCACGAATGGTCGGCAGATTCTTCACGAAGCAACTGTTGGTGCGGGCCTGCCGATCATTGATACGGCGGAAAAACTTATTGCGTCAGGCGATCGTATTTTGAGCATCTTGGCGTGTCCCTCGGGAACGATGGGATATCTCTTCAGCGAACTCGGTCAAGGGCGCAAGTTCTCCGACGCATTGCGCGGCGCAATGAAACTTGGATACACAGAACCAGATCCGCGCGAAGATCTTTCGGGATGCGATGTCGCACGCAAAGCGATCATCTTGGGACGCATGCTTGGATATGAAGGCGAGTTATCAAATATTGCTGTCGAATCGCTTGTGCCCACTGCCCTGCGCGAAGTTTCGCTGAAGGATTTTATTGCGCAACTGCGCACGCTCGATGATGCATGGGCCGCTCGCGTCGAAGCGGCAAATGCAAAGGGAGATGTACTTCGCTATTGCGCATCGGTCACACGAGCGTCAGTGCGAGTTGGACTTCTCAGCGTGCCTCGATCAAGTTCACTTGGTTCGCTCAGTGGCACAGACAATCAGTTCGTCTTCACAACCACGAGATACCGCGAGAATTCGCTGATCATCTCTGGACCAGGTGCAGGTCCAGCAGTTACTGCTGCGGGTGTATTGAATGATCTTCTTCGGGTGGTGGCATCATGAGTACTTCACGAGTTCGTGTCATCGCCTCTGTTCCTGGTGGAATCGGAAACTTTGGTCCTGGACTTGATGTGCTCGGATGCGCATTGACTGGCGCGCGCGATGAAGTGATCGCAGAGTGGTCGCAGACCGCTGGCATCACGATCTTGGATGCGGGCCATCCACAATTGCCAAATGATCCAACGAAAAATACTGCGTCGATCGCCGCGGCTGCTGTCATCCGCGCGGCGACATCGCGTGGAGTGCGCCTATCTCATCCTGGGATTGCATTCACGATCAAAAAGGGACTGCCTCTTTCTGGCGGTCAAGGTGGAAGCGCAGCATCTGCAGTCGCTGGCGCAGTCGCAGCGAATGCTCTGATCTGGCCGATTGATTCTGGGCTTCAACAAAATGAATTGCTTGCATGCGCTCTCGAAGGTGAAGAAGCAGTTGCTGGTCGGCATCTGGACAATATTGCGCCTTCACTTCTTGGAGGGATTGTTCTCGTTCGTTCACTCAACCCAATCGAAGTTGTAAAAATCCCTGCGCCTACTGGACTGCGCATCGTGCTTGCGACTCCGACCCAACAACTGACAACAATGCGCGCGCGCAGCGTTCTTCCATTGGAAGTCCCACGATCGATTGTGGTTCATCAATTGGCGCAAGTTGCTGCAATCATTGCTGCGTGTCACTCGAACGATCTCGCTCTGCTTGGACGCGCAATGGACGATCGAATCGCAGAACCTGCGCGATTGTCGCTCCTACCAGGCTTCGCCGATGCAAAACTCTCTGCGCTCGCTGCTGGTTCACTTGGCGTATCAATTTCAGGCGCAGGTCCAACTGCGTTCGCGCTCAGCGACAGCGAAATCGCTGCTTCCAAAATCGCGCACGCAATGCAAAGCGCATATCAACGCGCTGGACTTGTTTGCACTGTTCGCATCTGTGAAATCGACACACAAGGCGCTATCGTGAAGGACGCATGACTGCCAACAATGCAATGAGTATCGCCTGCGCATCATGCGGCGAAACGCTGAGTGATCGTACGCCACACGCGACGTGCCCAAAATGCGACGGCCTGCTGGATATAACGCCCGCATCACCTCCCGCACGCGGCGTAGAACTTCAGAAATTGTTCGACGCCCGAGCAAGCGATTATGCAATGCGCGGAACAGCGATACAAAGCTCTGGAGTCTGGCGCTTTCGCGAACTTGTATTGCAAACCGATGATGCATCAATCGTCACCCATCCCGAAGGCAATACACCGCTCTTACATCGCAATGCTGTATCGCAATATGTCGGCATCGATTCGCTGCGAATGAAACACGAAGGTCATAATCCAACTGGATCATTCAAAGATCGCGGCATGACTGTCGCCGTCACGCAAGCGCGTCGATGCGGCGCAACTGCAATTGCCTGCGCTTCAACTGGAAACACCAGCAGTTCGCTCGCTTCGTATGCGGCGCATGCTGGAATCCCTGCGTTGGTGATGGTTCCAGTGGGCAGAATTTCTATGGGAAAACTTGCGCAAACAGTTGCGTATGGCGCGCGAACTTTATTGGTGCGCGGCGACTTTGATGATTGCCTGCGACTCGTACGCGAATCTGCGCAGTCGCTCGGCGTGTACTTAGGCAACTCGCTCAATCCATTTCGCATCGAAGGCCAGAAGACAATCATCTTTGAACTGCTTCAACAGTGCGGATGGAATCCGCCTGATTGGATTGCGCTTCCTGCGGGCAATTTGGGAAACACTTCCGCATTCGGCAAAGCTCTTCGTGAAGCGCACGAACTTGGACTGATCGAAAAAATTCCTCGACTGCTTTCTGTTCAAGCAAGCGGCGCCGCACCATTTGCCCATGCATTCGCAGAAGATTTTGCAAACCGACACCGCGTTCGTGCCGAAACAATTGCAACTGCAATTCGTATCGGTGACCCCGCATCATGGGACCGAGGCGTTGCTGCAATTCGATTCACCAACGGAGTTGTTGCCGCGGTCAGCGACGAAGCGATCATGGAAGCAAAGTCTGTCATTGATGCGAGCGGTGTCGGCTGCGAACCCGCAAGTGCGGCAAGTGTCGCAGGAGTCAAGGCTCTTGTCGCACGAGGCGTGATCAAGCCTGGAGAAAGCGTTGTCACAATGCTGACTGGGCACGTTCTGAAGGATCCAGAAAAAATATTGACAAGCGATGCACACTCTCCGCATCCGCATCCGAGCGCGCCCATTGAAATCGATGCAAACTTGGCTGCAGTCGAACGCGTGCTGAAAAGTGTTGCGAACTGATCTTGGCGAAATCCACTCTGAATGCAATCAGGCAATCAAGCCGATTGCGCGAGCAGCGATCATGATCAAGACCGCCATTGCAATGGAGACTTGCATCATCATTCCGATATGGATTGATGGGCGAAGTGGAATGGGAAGCGTTGGGCCAAATGTGCTTGC
>CAMBWI010000049.1 GCA_945871445.1 Singulisphaera sp. GP187
TTGTACAGCGCAGTGAAGCCACTGAAAATCGGATTTGATGAATTTGTGCTCTCGAGAATCGTGACTTGCTCACCAGTCGAAGAAAGCGAAAGCTGTGCATACGCCGATGTTCCTGCTCCAACCAAACCGCTGAGCGCCCACGCATAATCCGCGGATGTTGTTTTTGATCCAATGATCGTTCCCGCAACGATTGTGTTGACAACTGTGAAGCGCATGAGGTTTTCGTTTCCATCGCCATCAGTTGCTAAAACGCCTCGAAATGCGCTGCCTGTCCAACCATTGTCGGTGAAGTAAAGAGTTGTGCCTGCTGCAAGATCGACGAAGGTGACGAATGACACAGAGTCCGTTGTCACGCCCGAAGCTTGAAAACCAACGATTGCAACATCGCCAGCCATCAAAGCACCGAAGGATGAAGAAGAAAGAAGGGTGGCAGTCATTGCCGCGAGTGGTAGGGATGAATGAAATGACATAACAGGAGCTCCATCTCCTTTTTACGCCTCCCTACATTCTGAACGGATCAATCCACAACGCGTGGATGGATCAAAGCAAACATAGCCCGAGATCGTGTGAATACAAGTGAATAATTGGTGAAGATTGTGTGAAGAGATTCAAAGACATTGAGAAAAAGTTCATGATCATTCGTCCGTTGCTGGACCCATCGGATCCCAAACAAGTTTGTTGGTGTTCCAATCGCCGCCTGCGAAATTAGGATCGCGACTTCCCTGAGAATTTCGTGTTGCCTCAGAATTCAATACCCACGCAACGTGTCCATCTGCAAACAACATATGACCACCATCAAAATGCCGTGCAGCAAATCGCTTCCAATCCGCACGGTGGCGCTTGAGATCTCGCCCGAAGTGAACATCACTTCCAGGTAATTCGCGTCGATTCGAACGCATTTCAAGCATTAAAATGGTTGCGTCAGCTCGTGCAATTGAGGATAGTTTCATTGCAAGTTTGGGCGAGTATTGCGCTTGTCCAGATCTTTCCAGCAATGTGTTGTTCAGTTGGCTGTTTGGAACATAGTTGAAATAAAACTGACGCTGGAGACCACCAGAACCTGGCTGTCCGCTGCCCCATGGCCCGGAATCTTCAGTCGTTGCGCCAGGATCAATAAAAATCGAATCACTGGATCCTGCGAATGGAACATTTGTTTGTGCGTTGTATGCATCATCAGAAATCTTGGAATATGGAAGCTGTCCAACCATTGGTGGAATCGCATTCGCCCAATATGCTTTTTGAGCAAGATTCAAAGGCATGTCGTTCGCATCCTTTAATCCTTCCCAAGGCAAGCGATCGTTGTTGACGTTTGACCACATAATCGTGCCAGTTCCCCACTGCTTCAGATTGGATTGACTCTTCGTTGCGGCAGTGCTCTTGCGGACCATGCCGATTCCAGGCATCAGCAAACCCGTCAATAGTGCAATGATGCCAATAACAACGAGAACTTCGATCAGCGTAAATCCGCAAGGTATGCGCATTGATTGCTGGAGCTTTCTATTCATTGAGATGTCCATGCTGAAAGAATGACAGCCAAATCAGGTCCACTCACAATGCCATCATTATTGAGATCTGCATTTACATCGGTTGTGCCCCACGAAGAAAGCAACGTTGCCAAATCTGAACCATTCACATATCCATCGCCATTGATATCCGCTGGATTCTCCGTCTCCCAAACGCAGCCAGCCTGTGGAAGTCCAACAAAAGATTGTGTCACGACCGCGGAGCTTGGACACGACACCCAAGAATTCTGTTTCCCAAAGGTGCTGGAAGTGCTGGAATCATCGTAGAAACTTGCGGCGTCGATGCGCCCAGATGGATTTGCACGCAATCTACAAACATCATCCGATCCAACACCACCTCCGAAATAATTCGGTGATCCTTCTCCTTGAAGTTCGACGATTGGCGCAAATGATTGGTCACGAACTTCAATCGCCCAGCGATCATTCGAAACGGAAAATTCTCCAGAGGTATGAAGGGGCTTTGTGCTTGTCGTCTGCGAAATAAGCGTCGTGTCAAATGTGTTGACATTGACCGATCGGTCTCCCGCGGACGGGTTGTATGACAAGTCCGTATTCACACCACCCTGCGTGGCAGTGCTTTCTGTAAATGTCAAAATCATCCCACTGGGAAGGTTGGACCAGAAGGTGTTGTTCGACAATCTGATTGTTCCAGAATCTGTTTTGTCTTGCCAGCGCAAAATCCAATTGCGCATATCGAGATTCTCCGCAATGATTACAAATTCACACCAATTGCCACCATTTCCAATCGATCGACCAAACTGCGGATCACTCGCCTGACCACCAGCAGCGTCGGCTGTTTGCGTTCCACCTCCCAAGAATCCAGTCGCAGAAACTGCATTAAATTCATTCAGGATAATTGGCTTGCACATCTGGCAAAGCTCGGCAAGCACTGGAGAACGCAAAACAGAAAAGTCTTGATATGTTTTGCACTGCGTGACAGTATCGCTCCAGCCATTTGGTTGACCAAATGATGAACTGTCGCTGTCGTCGTACCTTGAATATGGTGTGATTGCCTGTGATGGACTCTCCTCAAGTCTTACAACTTCACGACTAGAGACGCCAGTTCCTCCCCACGATGGCTGACCTTCTCCAACCAGATCGATGACAATCTGCCCTTGCGCGTTCACGATGCGCGATGCCCAGTTGTCATTCCCGACATCCATCGGATCGTTGTAAGTTGGGTTTTGCGGGTCAACCACATTTGCATTGCAAGTGACAAGCGTCGCATCAAAGCAATTGACATTGATCCACCAATCTCCATTGCATGGATTGAAAGATGTATCCGAATCAAGCCCCCCAAGCACTGTCGATGATTCTGTGATTGTCAGAATCGTTCCTGCGCGCAAATCAGACCAGATTGCTGCACCAGAAAACAAAATCTCACCTTGCGGAACAGCGCCATTTTCGTACCAAACATCGGTTCCATCTGCATCCGTCGCTGCAGCTTCGATCCACTGAAGTTTCCAACCACGAATATCCGTGTGATCTTTGTTGATCACAATCTCGATCCAATCTCCACCATTGCCAAGCGACCGACCGAAGTAAACATCTTCTTCGGTCGAACAAGCTGCTCCACCGATTCCATCTGGCGATGGACAACTTGCAGTTGCTGAACTTGGATTTCCAAGCCATTTCGTACCACCTACACAATTCCATTCGTTGACGATGAGATCCGATCCAATAACACTTGATGAAATTGCGAGAGAGAAAATCGCAGAGGAAATCTTGACGGTAAATTGGAATGTGGACATGCGAGAATGATGCACCACAAATATTCAGATGGAGTTCAATTTGTATTTAGAAAATCGGCCCCTCACTCCACTTTACATAACATGAACACAAACTGAACATTCCTCCACTGTACTACTCCCCATATGACGTTTTTGCCCATTCTTTTTGCTTGCTCTTGCACAATGTCCTCCCCCCCATTGGCAGGCACCCAACCAACTGATATCGCTCAGGTCAAGTTCCTTGGCGCATATTCCTCAGGACTCTTTAATGAATCTGCCTGCGAGATTGCGGCATGGAGTCCACTGGCCAAGCGGCTCTATGTCACAAACTCGGCGCAGGGGCTTTCCACGCTCGACATTTCAGATTCCGCAAATCCCTCCCAACTTTCAATGACGCGGCAGTTTGGAATCACCAGCGTTGCGACCTACGGAAATCTGATCGCGATGTGCTGGAAACCAAAATCGAAAGATGCCCTGGGCGAAGTCCGACTCTTCGATCTTGCAATGAAGCAAATTGGATCAATCAAAGTTGGGAATGGACCAGACATGCTTACATTCACGCCTGATGGCAAGCGACTTCTCGTCGCCAACGAAGCAGAGCCAAGCGATGATGGCGTCATCGATCCTGCCGGATCGATCTCGATCATTGATCTCTCTCAAGGTGCAGAGAAAGCAACGCTCCGAAATGCAAGTTTCGATTCGTTCGAGTCGCGCGCTGCAGAACTTCGTGCGGCAGGTGTACACGCGCCAATGACAGGAAGGACATTCATCCAGCAACTCGAACCCGAATACATCGCCGTGTCAGCAGATAGCAAGCGCGCATTCATCACATTGCAAGAAGCGAACGCGATCGCTGTGCTCGACATCGCAACTGCGGAGATCACAGCAATTTTGCCGCTTAGCTTGAAGGATTTCAGCAAAGTCGGCGTTGGGCTTGATGGCAGCGATAAAGAGAATCGAGCAACTCTTTCGCTCTGGCCAGTCCGCGGTATGTATCAACCAGATTCGATCGCATATTTTCAATGTGATGGTCAGGAATATCTAGTTACAGCGAATGAAGGCGAGGCATTTGAATATCCATTTTTTAACGAGAACCAGCGCGTTTCGAAACTGAAAAACTTGCAGGATCCAACGAGGAGTGCTCTGGATCCGAAAAAATTTCCCCTTGCGACAGAAGGCGGCGACGGATACGCACAAAGCGATCTCTTGAAGTCAGATGCAATCGGTCGACTCGAGGTCAGTGAATTTTGCGGCGACACAGATGGTGATGGAGACTATGACGACCTCGTTTGCTTCGGCGCACGTTCGGTCACTCTCTGGCGAATCGTGCCTACAAAGGACGATGCTCAAATACGAATTGAAATCGTCTGGGATTCTGGAAGCGAAATTGAAAGAAAACTTCGCGATCGAATGCCCCAAGCATTTAATGCGGACAATCGAAAAAATTCTTCATTTGATGGCCGTAGTGATGCTCGAGGTCCAGAGCCAGAAGGATTGACTGTGGCGATGATTTCCGATCATCGAATAATCTTTGTTGGATTGGAACGCGCTGGCGGAGTGATGATGTGGGATGCGACGGATCCAACAAAGCCAATTTTCGCTGGATATTTTAATCGCCGTGATACAAGCGTCGATCTGGGATTGGATGCGGATGGCGACAAAGTTCCAGACAGAATTTCAGATGTTGGCGATTTAGGACCAGAGGGACTTCTGGTCATCCCAGCGGATTCAAGTCCTACGAACAACCCGATACTGGTTGTATGCAACGAAGTTAGCGGAACAATTTCCCTTTTCGAGATCGCTCTCAAAGAGAGTGCAAACAAATCAAAGACGAAGTAGGGAAATTGATTGGCTCGTTATTTTGCCAGCGCTGCATCGATTGCAGTTCGCAGCGCCAACCCGCCATCGGATGCCATCCCAACCTCTACCAACACAATAACACCGTCTTTTCCAATGACGAGAAGTGTTGGAATGCCAGTGACGCCATATGAAGTAGCAAGCTCATCGCCCGCAAGAAGACAGGAATATGTGAAACCCTTGGACTCCATATATTTTTTGGCGGCACCTTCGCCGCGCTCCCAAGTGTTCACGCCAAATACAGCGACATCTTTGTCCTTATAGTCATCTGCGATTTTCTGAATCGTCGGCATAACTTGTTTGCAAGGACCACACCAAGTCGCCCAGAAATCCAGCAAGATGACTTTGCCTTTCAGTCCTTCGAGCGAAAATTGCGCGCCATCAATTCCAACAAGAGAAAAATCGAGAGCCTTTTCGCCAACTTTGGCTTTCAGTTGTGGTTGAGATTGCTGAACAACTTTGGCTTGATCCAATTTTTCTGCTTTGGAATATCCATCAGGAGGAGCTGTCGCAAACATCGATGCGTCGAGAGTTGGATCAAGCTTCACATTCGAATACTGATATGTCACGAGCAAACTTGCCATATCAGACTCGCCATTGACCATCAAGCTCTTTGAAAATTTTCGTGGAAAACTGTCTGAGCGCGCCGCGGAGAAGGTGTAAGTCGTTGTCATCATAATAGAATTTTCTTCGCCTTCTTCATCGGGCGAACCAAGATCGATCGAATTCGATATACGAACAATATCGCAGAGTTGTCCGTCGATCGTCTCTTCGCCGATGATCGCCGCCGCGGTTACTTTTGAAGGCTCTGATTCCACAGCACGAAAATCAAAAACCCATTGCGGCACTGCAGATCCTGCAGATTTCAGAATTCCAAACCAATTTGTTCCATCTTCTTCGAATACATATTTCTTTGTCTGCGGGCTGGCCAGAAGCGAATGCGTCCCATCAAATGTGATCACGCGCACAGGTGTGATATTTTTGATCATCTCGATTCGCATTCGTTTGCACGGAGAACCTTCCGTTTCTTCGAGATCCCAAATTGAACTTGTTGGATCCAAAAAATCTGGCGGAAACATTCCAGAATCTCTTCCTGCCAAAGTCACCTGTGTGGTCAATTGGATTGCTTTCAACGCACGTGCCACAGCGACTGTCTTTTCGTAAATTGCTACAGCACTCTGATCAATCGTCATGGGCTGGTCGACGAGAGGAGCAACTGCCTTGGCAGCATCGGCGGATTCGCCCGGAGAAAGAACTCGTGTGATCTTCGCGGCAACAACCTTCGCAGTTTTGGCAGGCACAGGTTTCGCAGGCGCAGTCTCTTGAGCAGCGGCAGAAGTTGCTATGGCGAGAGAAACAGCGAATATGAATTGCACGAAGTGATTGATCATTGATGAAATCTATTTTATCAGCACAGATATACTATTGAAATCACTATTTCCTGCTTCGTTGAATCGAAACTTTGGAAGAGATCCGGCTGTGAAAAGCTCTCAAAAAGAATCTCAAGATTTTCGAGTCATTGGATCGATCGGCGCAACAGGAATCATCCTTGCAGCGATGGTTGGCAGTGGGATTTTTTCGCTCACTGGACAATTTGGTGCGAAACTTGGCAACTCGCAAAACATTCTTGCCGCTTGGGTCATTGGTGGCGTTCTTGCTCTGTGTGGTGGTCTTTCACTTGCTGAACTTGGCGCAATGATCCCCTGTTCTGGCGGCAGCGTCGAATTCGCACGACGCGCATTCGGGCGCACGATTGGATATCTCGTCGCAATGGTCACCATTTTTTGTGGGTACTTTTTATCGCTTGCTGTTATTGGGCTTCTCCTGGGTGAGTACGTCAATCAAATCCTTCCGAATCCACTGAACATCAACTTCATTGCAGGGCTGTCAATCATCATCGCATTTGTCTCGCAAGTATTTGGACTGCACGCTGGGTACCGCTTCAACACCACGCTTTCAATTCTCAAGATTGTATTCGTTGCTCTCTTTGTACTTGCTGGATTGTTCTGGCCAATCAGTATGCGTATGACCGCGCCAGTTTCTGCGGAGTCTGTTACGCATCCATCGCTCATTTCTGGTGCAGTCGCAAGCGCCACACTCACTGTCAGCTTCGCATATCTGGGTTGGGCGACTGGCGCAGATATCGCGGGCGACGTCAAGCGTTCAGGGCGCAATGTCCCGCTATCAATAATCACTGCAATCCTTGTGGTTTTTGTGCTTTATATTGGGGTCAATCTTGTCTATCTGCGTGTCATTGATCCAGCCGCAATGGTCGAAGCCGATGGGACACCTATGCAGGCTATTGGTGCAGTCACTGCACGCCTGCTTTTCGGTACTGCGATTGGCAACGCATTGTCTGCCGTGATCGCACTGCTCTTTTTTTCAACGATCGTTTCTGCAATCATCACAGGCGCACGCATATTGGAATCGATGTCTCACGCACAAGAGATCCCCGCTTGGACAGGCATCCGGCTTGTCAATGGCGTGCCGATGCGCGCGCTTCTTGTCACAGCCGTTGCGAGTCTTCTATCCCTTGCAATTGGAAATCTCGATGAGATGCTTGGGCTGCTGACGGTGCTTCTCGCCATCGCCTCTTCGCTTTCGGTTGCAGCAGTGATAGTCCTTCGCAAAACAATGCCAGATGCACCACGCCCCTTTCGCGTTCCCTTCTATCCGCTGACTCCAATCGTTTATATGTTGCTTGCTGGCTGGAGCATCATCACAAGCGTATTGGACGGTGGCTTGAAAGCGATCATCGCTTCGATCGGAACTATTGTGATTCTTTTATTCATCAAGCCGCTGATTATGATTCGGAAAGTTTGAACTTCTCTGCGGTACACGTGCCGAGACTTTCACTCAACAACCAACATCTCACCCGCAAGCCCTGGACCAAATGCAAGTCCGACCCACGGGCGCGCCACATTGCTTTCAAGCAATTCGCGCAGAATGAATAGCAATGTTGCGCTACTCATATTTCCAAAATCTTGAAGCACACGCCGGCTCGCATCGCCTGATTCGTTCGCAATCGCAAGCGAGGCAATCACTGCATCGATGACGCGCGGTCCACCTGGATGAATCGCCCATCCACGAATGTCCTGAACATTGAAAGAATGTTTCGCAAGCGCGCCGCGCACCCATTCTCCAACGAGTCCTTCAATAATTTCTGGAACGCGAGCGCCAAGCGTCATTTCAAATCCATTGTTACCAATGATCCACGCCATTTCGTTAGCGGTATCTGGCATCATAATGCTGTGCGTTCGCGCGATGGATGGAAATTGTTTCGGATCGCCACGAGCAACCATCACCGCAGCAGCGCCGTCGCTGAAAAGCGTGTTGGCGATCAACTGGTCAAGGCGAACACCATAATGCAAATGTGCTGAAGAAACTTCGGCACAGCAAACGAGAACAACTGCATCGGGATTGGCAAGAACCGTATCGCGCGCAATTGCCAATGCGTTGATCGCTGCATGACAACCCATAAATCCAACATTTGTCCTGCGACAATCAGGGGAAAGCGAAAGATTTTCGATCAGCCACGCATCCAATCCAGGAGCTTCGAATCCAGTGCACGATGCTGTGACAAGATGCGTGATTGCACGAGCTGAAATTTTTGCACCGTCGATTGCTTTGATGCACGATTGCGTGCTCATCTCCTTTGCCGCACTTGCCCACAGTTCTATGCGCTGTGCCGTCGTTGGCCCGCGACCATCTGGATCTGCTTGGAAAAAGGCTGGCTTGCCAACTTCCTGTGCCGATGCGCACCAACGACCATCGATGCCACTTCGCTCGGCGAGCCGAAGAATCACTGCGCGATCAAGCGAAGAAGGCGCAACCGATGATGCCATCTCGAGCCACTGATCGCGATTCAATCGCTGCGATGGATTCGCACATCCGATTGAATGAATGCAGGCGTGAGTCATGGTGCGGGTTTCGTAAAAATGCCAGAGTGAATAGTTGCATCCAAATTGGAACCAAATGCGCTTGCAACTCTATCTGCAAGAGACGGGAAAAATTGAGCAGTCTGCATTCCAATTCGGAGCAATCTGGGATGGCGAAGAAGATGAGCCGTCATCAAGCATCGCATTCGTGATGAACGAACAATTCGATTCGCAATATTCGGCCACTGCTGCGCCGATGCACTGGCGAGAATCATCGCGCTTGCGTGACTGCCTGCAGCACTGCCAGTTGCAAGTGCCCAACTCATTCCTTCGCCGGTGAATGGCTCGACATAACTGCCAGCATCTCCTGCGACCAATACATCTTTGCCAGCAAATGTCCCGCGCCGACGAGTTAAGAGCGGCGTACCTCGCCACTGTGCGCTTTCAAGCAACGCAGTTGAACGCACATAAGAACCAAGCCAACGCGCAGCCAGCGCAGCAACTCCACCTGCGCCACGCACTTCGTGTGGATGAGCTGCAGCAGCAATATCAATTCGTCCATTGGAAAGTCGAACTGCTCCGATGTAACCACCTCGATGAACGGACATCAGAATTTGCTCACAGGAAAGTTCGATTGCCGCACTATCGACCGTCGCGCCGAAACCCATACGACTTGATTTGGAAATCTTCCATTTGAATTCTGGCAGTCCATCAAGAGAAGTCCCTTGCAAACCATCCGCTGCAATTCGAACACGCGAGCGAATCGTTCGCACAATTTGATCTTGGCGCACGACAACCGATCCATCAACATCGAATGACGCGACTGCGCCCATCAGGATTCTGCAACCAGAATCGGCCGCAATACTCAGCAGAGATTCATCAAGTGCATCGCGTCCAATTGCAACGCCTCCAAGGCGCCTCAATGTCAATGCTCGATCGCCACATTCCAAATGCACAGAAGACAAATGTTGCGCGCCATCAAGAACTGAAGAGGCTCCAAGTTGCGAAAGCACTTCGATTCCTGCTGGAGCCAAACAGCATCCGCACACCTTTTGGCGTGGATGAAATCCTCGATCGACTACAAGCACAGAACAACCCGCGCGCGCCGCGGCGATCGCCGCTGCGGATCCAGCTGGTCCCCCGCCTGCGATAATCACATCGAATTCATCTGCGATTTCAGTGATATTTGTGGCGAAAGATTTCATCTGCACGCTTCGTTGCGAGATTCGACAGAAGGCCGCTCCCACCAAAGTCTCCACCGCGCAGGCCATGCACGCGAAAGAGATGCGCCACGCAATCCAGCGTCGTGCGCCATTGCCTGCACTTCCTCAAGTGTGAACGCAGCTCGCACGCTTGCGATTGCATCGAAATGCACAACACGAGATCGTGTCAACACTCGCGAACCAATCCACGCAAGCGCCAAACCAGTATTTGATCGATCGAGGTCCGCAATTCCCACTGCGACATCCGCAGCGCTCGCCATCGTGCGCAGTACATCACGGCCAGTGTCATCATCGAGATGATGCATGAAGAGCGAACAAATCACGACATCACTACGCACTGGGATTTGCTCGCGCAGCAGATCGATGCGAAGCAGATTGACACGCTCGCCAATTGCATTCGCATTCTGCTGTGCAACTTCAAGCGCACGAGAACTGCAATCACACAAAGTCCAATTGATCTTCAATCCTCGACGGCGCGCCAACTTCGCCATCGCCATCGGACCGTCGCCCGATCCAGTCGCAACATCCATCACGCGCAGAGATTGACCATTCGCATTCGCTTTCTTGGCCAAGCTTTCAATTTTCGGCCAGAGAATGCGCGCACTCTTGGACCATGCATTCAAACGCTTCAAGCCTGTCAGTGCGGCATGGTGTTCGCGTGGATCGAGCGCAGGATCGTCCATCAATTCTTGCACACGAATGCGTGTGATTGGAGTGGATGGTGACCAGCGAATGGAACTGGTTGTGTTTGTCATATGCGCCGCGTGGAGTGAATGCAATGCTAGGTCAACATCTCAAGTGCAACGCAGACTGACATGTCATTCGATAAAATCAAATGTCTTGTGAGTGCGAAACCGATGATCTATCTGATTGCAAATGGAGACCTTCGCGCTTCTGCAAATCAGAAATGCGAAGCTGCTCAACTTGCAATGGAGGCTGCGCTGATCACGGCGATCAAGCTAGAAGGATGGAAAGTCAAACGCGCGCACGGATTTCGCAAAGAAGTCGGCCATAGTTTTATAGATTCTCAGAAATATGGGATGGAAATCTTTCGCAAGATTCCGTCCGACGCTCCGCTGATTATCGCCGAGGCTGTCTGGCAATACTCGCATCACATTCTGCACGGTTTGATATCGCACCGCGGACCGATCTTGACTGCTGCGAATTGGTCTGGCACTTGGCCTGGACTTGTTGGGATGCTCAATCTCAACGGATCGATGACGAAAGCTGGAATTGAATATTCATCACTGTGGAGCGAAAACTTTCAGGATAAGACTTTCCTCCTTGGACTACGCGCGTGGCTTCGCACTGGAAAAGTTTCGCATGCAACGAAACATGTTCGCACATTTGCCAACGCAAAACTTTCATCATCAGCAACTCGTATCGGCGAAAAATATGCGGCTCAACTTCGCACGCGCAAGGCGATTATGGGTGTCTTCGACGAAGGCTGTATGGGAATGCAGAATGCAATCATCCCCGACGAGCTACTGCATTCCACTGGAGTTTTCAAAGAGAGACTCAGCCAATCTTCGCTGTATGCCGCAATGCTGGAAGTCTCCAATGCAGAGGCGAACAACGCGCTGGGTTGGTTGTTGCGCAGAGGAATGACATTCAATTGGGGCAAAAACGCAAAGACTGAACTGACCAAACAACAAACAATCGATCAGTTGAAGATGTACATCGCAGCTGTGCGAATCGCGGACGACTTTGGATGCGCAACGATTGGCATCCAATATCAGCAAGGTCTGAAGGATCTTGCTCCCGCATCTGATCTTGCTGAAGGTCTCTTGAATAATCGTCTTCGACCTCCAGTCTTTCACGCAAAGTCGCGCAAAGAACTTTTCGCCAAAGAAGCTCTCCCCCACTTCAACGAAGTCGACGAGTGTTCGGGACTCGACGGATTGGTGACCTATGAACTTTGGAAGAAACTTGGGTGGGAACCAGAAAACACGCTGCACGATCTGCGCTGGGGTCGGCATTACCGGGGAAAATCTGGCAACCGAATGCTCGACGCGTATGTCTGGGTTTTTCTTATCTCTGGTGCTGCACCTCCAGCACATTTCATCGATGGTTATCGCGGAACATCAAGCGAAAGGCAACCGCCGATGTACTTCCGACTTGGCGGCGGCACGGTCAAAGGAGTCTCCAAGCCAGGGTGGATCGTCTGGTCACGCATATATATAGAAGGAGCGCAATTGAGATTCGACATCGGCATCGGCGAAGTTGTCGAACTCCCCCAAGCCGAAACCGAAGAACGGTGGAAACTGACCACGCCACAGTGGCCCATCATGCATGTCGTACTTCAGGGAATCGACCGCAATCAAATGATGGCTCGACACAAAGCGAATCACATTCAAGTGGTCTATACGCCAAGCAAATCTGATGCCCGAAAGGGTCTTGCCGTCAAGGCCGCGGCGATGCGCGCTCTTGGGATGGAAGTCTTCATCTGTGGGACAATCTAAAAATGACAACACGCGCCGATTCCATCTCAAGTCTTCTTCAACTCGCTCATACATTAGGCAAAGATGATTTGCGTATGTCGATCTTGGGTGAGGGAAATGTTTCGATACGCGTGAGCGACGAAACTTTTCTAGTCAAAACATCTGGAGCCAATCTTGGAAGTCTCAGTGAAACTGGAATTGCTGAGTGCCGCTTTGACAAGTTGCTTCCGATGATCGACAGCAAAGGGATGGACGATGCGCAAATCGACCAAGCACTTTTCGATGCACGCGTCTCTCTTGATGCAAAGAAGCCCTCTGTCGAATCGCTTTTTCACGCTTGGCTGCTTGGGCTTCCTGGCGTTCAATGCGTTGGACATGTGCATGCGATTGCCGTCAATCAGATTCTCTGTTCGCCTCGCGCGAAAGAATTCGCCCGCAATCGCATCTTTCCAGACGAGATCGTTTGCTGCGGATGCGAATCTGTTTTCGTTCCTTACACCGATCCTGGACTTGCGCTTGCGCAGGTCATTCGACAAAAAACTTTGAAGTTTGTGGCACGCACCAAACGCGATCCGAGAATTATCTTGCTCGAAAATCACGGCGTGATTGCGGTTGGGTCATCACCTGATGGAGTGCTTGCGTCACTCTTGATGGTCGAAAAGTCTGCGCAGATTTTTGTCGGTAGCGCTGCTCTGGGCGGTCCAAACTTTCTGACAGCAAAGCAAGTCCAGCGCATCGCAGGTCGTCCAGACGAACATTACAGACAAAGCGTGCTCAAACTCTAAACTCTCAAACAAAAAGACCAAGGAAATCATGGCGCGCTACATCGCAATTGATCTTGGAGCAGAATCTGGGCGCGTGATTTTGGGGTCATTGCAAAAAGGCAAGTTGCGCCTGAGAGAACTGCATCGATTCTCCAATCAGCCTGTTCAGATTCGCGGCACGATGCGCTGGGATGTCCTGCAGTTGTGGGCTGAAATCCAAATCGGCCTACACGCTGCGTCTCGCATTGGCGATATCACTTCGATTGCTTGTGATTCGTGGGGAGTTGATTATGTCCTCTTGAAAGGCGACCAACCACTTCTTGAATTGCCGTATACATACCGTGACGAGCGAACATTTGCGGCGTTCGACAACGTCCTGAAAAAAATATCCCACAAGGAATTGTTCGCGCGAACTGGCATTGGCTCTTACCCGATCAACACACTTTTTCAACTCTGTGATGATGTTCGACATCGACCAAAATTGCTTCGCAAAGCAGATCGCATTTTGTTGATCGCCGATTACATCAACTGGATGTTGACAGGCAAGTCGAAAGCAGAAACGACGCTTGCTTCAACTTCACAGTGTTGGAACACACGCACGCAAAGTTGGGCTTGGCCACTTTTGAAAAAGTTGCGTATCCCAAAGCATCTCTTTCCAAAGACGATTCAACCTGGAACGGTCATTGGCAACATACTTCCGCAAGTCAGCGACAATACTGGGCTCGTTCATCAAACCAAAGTTGTCGCCACTTGTTCGCACGACACAGCAGCGGCTGTTGCAGCGATACCTGCGACTGGAAAAAACTGGGCATACCTTTCGTCTGGCACATGGTCACTCTTGGGAGTCGAACTGCATCGACCGCTCGTCAACGAAAAGATTCGCGCTGCGAATTTTACAAACGAGGCTGGCTTTGCAGGCACAACACGATTGCTGAAATGTCTGGTTGGATTATGGATCTTGCAAGAATGTCGACGCGACTGGTCAAAGGCGCAAAGCGACTACGCAACTATTGTCAAACTTGCGCGCGCTGCAAAGCCGCTTCGTTCGCTTATTCAGCCGGCGGATATTCGCTTCGCAAAGGTTGGAGGTATGACGAAAAAAGTACAGGCGTACTGTCGCGAAACAAATCAACCTGTTCCACAAACGCACGGTGAAATCGCACGATGCATATTTGAATCACTGGCGCTTTCGTATCGACTCGAACTCGATGGTTTGCAGTCGCTGATTGGCAGGAAAATTTCAACGCTCCATGTTGTTGGTGGTGGATGTCAGAATGCGCTTCTCAATCAAATGACAGCGGATGCACTCGGTCGGAGGGTGATCGCTGGGCCCGTCGAAGCAACTGCGGCTGGAAACATTCTTGTCCAAGCCACCGCAATGAAAGAAATCAATGGAATCGCAGCAATACGAAGTGTGATGCGCCGATCATTCACATTGAAGTCGTACACCCCAAGCACCAGTCAAACGAGCGTTGAATTGTGGCGCGATGCACGCAATCGCTTTCAAAATCTCCCAATCGTTGCTCCTTCATCGTCCACTACTATTGGGCGCACAAGGCAAACAAAAAAATGACTTCATATAAGCATGTACATCATCTTTGGAACGACGCAGAAGTTGCGACACTTGATCCGGTCGGACGCCTTGTCTATCGATCGAACAAGTTGGGTGCAGATCAGCGCATCACAAATACTGGCGGAGGAAATACCTCATCCAAAATTTCCCAGAAAGATCCGCTGACCGGTGAAAGTTCTGCGGTTCTTTGGGTGAAGGGTTCGGGTGGCGATCTTCGCACAAGCACAAAAGAAAACTTCGCATCGCTTTATCAAGAAAAAGTCATCGGCCTTCAACGCGTCTATGCCGCTCGATCTGACAAAGGCTTGAAGTCCCCCGCCGAAGACGAGATGGTTGCGATGTACAACCACACAACCTTCAATCTCAATCCGCGCGCATCGTCAATCGACACTCCGCTGCATAGTTTTCTTTCAAGCAAACACGTCGATCACATGCATCCCAATTCTGTCATCGCGATTGCCGCATCCAAGAATTGCGCGGCACTGACGAAGGAGATTTTCCTCGCCGCAGGATCGCCATCTATGGCGTATGTCCCGTGGATGCGACCTGGATTTGAACTTGGGCTTGCGATGCAAGAAATTGCGAAGCAGCAGCCAAACATCAAAGCGATCATGATGGGACAGCATGGATTTATTTCGTGGGACGATGACGACAAGGCCTGCTACGAACGCACTCTTTCGATGATTGAAACTGCTTCGGTTTTCATCGAGGCGAAGTATCAAGCAAAGGGTGGCGATGCGAAAGCATTTGGCGGCGCGCAATACAAGAGTCTCGCCGAATCAAAGCGCCACTCGACTTTCGCTGCAATCTTGCCTTGGCTTCGCGGGCAAATCTCCAAGCACAAAAGATTCGTTGCGACCATTCAGGACGACGATGCGATTCTGCGATTCGTCAACTCGAAAGACGCGCACCGACTTGCAGAACTTGGCACATCGTGTCCAGATCATTTTCTGCGAACGAAGATCAAGCCGATGTATGTCGCGTGGGATGCACAAAGCGAAGACAGCGCAGCGCTGCGAAAGAAACTTTCCGCTGCGCTAGAAAAATACCGCGCGGATTATTGTGCGTATTACAACGCATGCAAGCGCCCGAATTCTCCGGCGATGCGCGATCCAAATCCAACGGTCGTGCTCATCCCGGGACTTGGAATGATTGCTTGGGGCAAAGACAAATCAGAGTCGCGCGTGACCGCAGAGTTTTACAACTGCGCCGTCGAAGTGATGCGTGGCGCAGAAGCGATTGACCAATATGTTTCCCTCCCACAGCAAGAAGCGTTCGATATCGAATACTGGCTGCTTGAAGAAGCGAAATTGCAGCGAATGCCAGCGGAAAAAGAACTCGCTCGACAAGTCATCATCGTCATCGGAGCAGGTTCTGGTATCGGCAAGGAAACCGCGCATCGACTTGTGAAGGAAGGCGCTCACATCGTTTGTGTCGATGTGAATGAAATCGCCGCGAAAGCGACTGCGAAAGAAATCACCGACAAACACGGGCTTGGTATCGGCGTTGCAGGCTCGGGTATTTCTGGGTGTGGTCCCGCAATCGGGCTCTCAGCAGACATCACCAACCGCGCGTCGATTCGCAAGATGCTCGATCAAGTTGCGATCGCATATGGCGGGTTCGATTCGATCTGCGTCACCGCTGGAGTCTTTGTTCCTCCCGACACAACAGGACATATTCCAGATGACAAATGGGCTTTCACTTTTGCGCTGAATGTCACGGGCGGCTATTTGATTGCAGATGAAGCTTCAAGCACTTGGAAAGATCAAGCGCTTGCAGGCAATCTTGTTCTGACAACGAGCGCGAATGCGCTGGTCGCAAAGAAGGGTTCGTTGGCGTACGACACTTCAAAAGCTGCTGCAAATCATCTTGTGCGAGAATTGGCAATGGAACTTGCGCCTCTTGTGCGGGTGAACGCAGTTGCGCCTGCGACAGTCGTGCAAGGATCTTCTATGTTTCCTCGCGACCGCGTGGTCGCATCACTTGCGAAGTATGACATCGCATACGACGCCAACGACTCTGATGATTCGCTCACCAAAAAACTTTCCAACTTCTATGCGCAGCGAACGCTGACCAAGTCACCCATCACACCAGCCGATCAAGCGGAGGCATATTTTCTACTTGTGTCCAATCGCCTCAGTAAGACAACTGGTCAAGTAATTGCTGTCGACGGTGGATTGCACGAAGCGTTTTTGCGGTAGAACTTTTTACGGGTTCCGTGCAACTCGAAAACCATCTCCAAGAAAGACACCGCTGTAATCGGCTGACACGCCGAATCGATACGAGGCGCGGCACATTTTCGCGATGCCCGCCCACGATCCTCCGCGAATGACGCGGGTCTTTCCTTGGCTGGGTCCCACCGGATCCGTCACGCCACTCTTGCACTGCGAGTAATAATCGCCTTGAAAATAATCAGAGCACCACTCCATCGCATTGCCAAGCATGTCGTGAAATCCAAATGCATTCGCAGGTCTTTCTCCAACAAAACCTGGACGAGTTTTCGAATTCCCTGCATATCGCGCGATGACTTCAATTTCTCCGTATCGCACTTGGTCTGATCCGGCACGGCACGCATACTCCCACTCTGCCTCCGTCGGCAGTCGAAGTCCAGTCGCATCGAGAAAACGCAACACATCGCCGAATGGGACTCGCTGCACAGGAAGTCGCGGATCAAAGAATGCGCTTGGATTCGAGTTGAGTTCTCGCTCCCATTGCAACTGGGTCACTTCGAACCGTCCGAGATAGAACGGCTTGGTAATGATCACTGTGTGCGCGGGTCGTTCTGCATTCTGTCCGTCTGCGTCGGCATCACTCGTTCCCATCACGAATTCGCCAGGAGGAACAAGCAATAATTCGATTCCGGTTCGTCTGTCGCGAACGCTCCACGGCAAACCTGTCGCGGTAATACGCTGCAACAAATCCGCATTCGTGACGATCTTTGGGTTGGGATTCGATTCAATCACATCAGCCCATGTGAGTTGAGGCGGATGCGCTGGCGGAACTGGAACTGGCACAGCTGGCGCGACGCCTACGACTGAATCAGCGACAACCGGCGCAGCAACTTGCTGGGGCTTTTCTGCTGGATTTTCTGCTGGATTTTCTGGATCCTTCGAACACGCGCAAAACAAAATAGTGGTCGCGATCACCAACGAAATATTGCGGAGATTCGCACTCATACTGTGCAGAATAGCGCAGACCGCATCGTTCACACTTACGGCGCAACACTCCACGCCGACAAGAGTGTTGTCAAATCAGCACCATCAACTGAACCGCTCATATTGATATCTGCGGGGCAAAGTCCACCAGTTGAACAGGTTCCCCAACCCGCCAAGAGAGTGGAAAGATCTGCGCCGCCCACTTGACCATCGGCATCAATATCTGCCGGAAGTGGCATCG
>CAMBWI010000050.1 GCA_945871445.1 Singulisphaera sp. GP187
CCGGGAAAGTCTTCGGAAATGACCATTCACTTGGACATCACAGAGGATGTTCAGCATCTCCCGCTGTGGCGGGAGAAACTTTTCCACACTTCATTCGCTCTATGAAAGCTTGTGAAGGTGGCCACATCCTCGCGGCGATCCAACTGCTCAATTGTCAAAGATGTCAAGATTCCGCAGAAAAACAAGCAGAACCAGGCCTCGCTCGGATGAGCAGGGTCGACAAGTGTAATAGGGAATCAGGATTTGTCAACCCGCTGAAAGGCATTCGATTAGCTCCTGGATGGAAGGAAATTTTCTGAGGTCGATTTGGGTCCGAGAACCATCATTTTGGCGTTTGTCGCCAGCGAGGCGGCGGTTCTCAAAACGGTCAAAAACGACTTGTTTTATAGTGGTTTTTGCCATTTATACCGTTGCAACAACCAGTGTGACAATTTTGACCGATCCAAGTCGACTTCTGACTGCCGCACAGACCTGAGCAACTGTAGAACCTGTCGTCAACACATCATCCACCACGAAAACCGTTTTGATCGACGACAAATCTGGAGTGGCGAAGTGACGAAATTTTCGTTTGCGAATTCCTTTCCAGTGAATCCGCTGAGCGCGCGATTGCCGATCTGCGCGAGTCAACAATGCCTGCACTGGTCCTGCATCGTGTTCAAGACATCGAAGCAATGGATAGCCAAGCGTCTTTGAAACTCCCGATGCAATTTCATTCGCGTGATCGATCCCCCGCTCAACTCTGCGCGCGAAAGGCATCGGCACTGGGATGACAATTGCATTTTCGCAGATGAACGATTCAGTTGTGATTGTGTGTTGCCACTGTTGCGCTAGAAGTTTTCCAAGTTTACGCGCAAGAGCGCGATCGCCTCCGTGCTTCACTGCAAGAATTGCATCGCGCCATTGACCGTCATATGTTCCAAGACGAATTGTTCGATCACGCGCAAGGAGAACTCCGACGCACTTTCTGCAACTGAGATGCTCATCGTAATCCTGAGAATTGGAAATACGATTTTGTGATGCGCCACATCGATGACACCACGCAGATGTTGCATCTGGTGTTGGCAAGAAAATTGAAGAGCCTCTGCGAGTTCCCAAAATCTGTCGCTCGGCAATTGCGAGAGATTTCATTGTGTGACGAAAAAATAATTTGAGTGATGGCATCAATGACATATTGCCACCCTACAACTTCGCAAAAGGCATTCTTGTAAATATGCCTAAATTTCAGCGGTTTCTTCAGCCGCTATGCGATTCTTTGGCTGTATCCGTGGCTGTTTCAGTCACACTATCGCTTGCGTGTCCAGCCGCTGGAAAGTTCTCTCGGGCGAGTTCCGCAGGCGGCCGACGGCACTTGCATTCGAGCGTCGATTGAATGGATCGTGTCGGTCGCCGAGGACTGTCTGAGCCCCGAGAGGACTTTTCACGGCTGCCCACTTATGTATTTCCGTGGCTGTTTCCGTGGGTGTATCCGTTCTGTATCCGTGGCTGTATCCGTGGCTGTATCAGTCGCACTATCGCTTGCGTGTCCAGCCGCTGGAAAGTTCTCTCGGGCGAGTTCCGCAGGCGGCCGACGGCACTTGCATTCGAGCGTCGATTGAATGGATCGTGTCGGTCGCCGAGGACTGTCTGAGCCCCGAGAGGACTTTCCACGGCTGTCCACTTATGTATTTCCGTGGCTGTATCCGTGGCTGTATCCGTGGCTGTATCCGTGGCTGTATCCGTGGCTGCTTCCGTGGCTGCTTCCGTGGCTGCTTCCGTGGCTGTATCCGTAACTGCTTCGTTCTATTTCGAAGCAGCCATTCTGCGCAACACCGTGTGAAGAATCCCACCATTGCGGTAGTAATCAACTTCAACTGGTGTATCAATTCTGCAGATCGTCTGAAATGTAATCATCTCGCCAGATGGCCGACGCGCATGCACAGTGATCTGTTGCCGAGGCTTCACATCTGCGGGGATATCAATGTCAAATGTTTCCTCGCCAGTCAATCCAAGCGATGTGGCAGTTTCACCGTTCTTGAATGTCAGCGGCATCACGCCCATACCGACAAGATTCGATCGGTGAATGCGCTCGAAACTTTCTACGATTGCTGCTCGAACTCCCAAAAGATAAACGCCCTTCGCAGCCCAATCGCGCGAAGAACCCATTCCATAATCCTTCCCCGCAAGCACAACAAGCGGAGTCTTTGACTTCGCATAATTTTCTGCTGCATCGAAGATCGGCTTCACGTTGCCATCGGTGAAATCCTTCGTCACGCCGCCCATCGTTCCAACCGCGAGTTGATTCTGAATGCGCGTGTTGGCGAATGTTCCGCGCGTCATCACGCGATCATTCCCGCGGCGACTGCCATAACTATTGAACATCGAAACCGGCACGCCATGCGCAGAAAGGAATTTGCCAGCAGGACCATCCGTCTTGATATTTCCTGCGGGAGAAATGTGATCCGTCGTGACACTATCGCCAACCTTAACCAAGCATCGAGCGCCGCGAATCCCCTGAATTGCATCAGGTTCGGCAAGCGTCATCGTTGTAAAGAATGGAGGCTCTTGAATGTATGTGCTCTTCTCGTTCCACTGATACATATCGCCACGCGTCGTTGCGATTTCTCGCCACTCATCGCTGCCTGTAAACACTCCCGCATACTGTGTTCGAAATTGTTCATTGGTCACGCTGTTCGCGACTGACGCTGCGACTTCCGCTTGCGATGGCCAGATGTCGCGCAGAAAAACTGGCTTGCCACTTGTGGACATTCCAAGAGGCTCGACCATCAAATCGATATCAACAGTTCCAGCGATTGCGTATGCAACAACAAGTGGCGGACTTGCGAGATAATTCGCCTTCACATCTGGATGAATGCGCGCTTCAAAGTTTCGGTTTCCAGACAAAACGCTTGCGACAACCATCTCGTTCGCCTTGATCGCATGATCGATCGCTTCAGGAAGTGGACCGCTATTTCCAATGCAGGTGGTGCATCCATATCCCACCACATTGAATCCAAGTTCTTCGAGTGCTTCCATCGATCCAGACTTCTTCAGATATTCCGTGACAACTTTCGATCCAGGGGCGAGAGAGCTCTTGACCCAAGGCTTGCGCTGAAGGCCAAGTGCACGCGCCTTTTTCGCGAGTAATCCTGCGCCAATCATCACGCTTGGATTGCTGGTGTTTGTGCAACTTGTAATCGCCGCAATAACAACCGCACCATTCTTGAGAATAAATTCTTGCCCGTCGTTCATCACTGCAACGCCATCATCAGAAACCATCGTTGCGGTTGCTGTTGGTGCACCCTTTGTCCCAGACTTCAACTTCGGCAAAACACTTTTCCAAGTCTTCTGCATCGCACCAAGTTCGACACGGTCTTGCGGACGCGATGGACCTGCCAGACTTGGTGTGATCTTCGATTGATCAAGTTCGACGATTGACGAATATGCGATCGCACGAGCGTCGTCGCGCCAGAGACCTTGTTCGCGCGCATACGCCTCGACTGTTTGCACGAGCGATTCTTCGCGACCAGAAAGGCGCATATATGCAAGAGTCTGTTCGTCGATTGGGAAAAATCCACAAGTCGCGCCATATTCTGGCGCCATATTTGCGATCGTCGCGCGATTTGCAAGTGGCATATCCGCAAGGCCCGCACCAAAGAATTCCACAAACTTATTGACGACGCCGTGTGCGCGCAACAGTTCGGTGACTCGCAGTACAAGATCAGTTGCGGTCGTGCCTTCAGGAAGTTTTCCAGTCAGCCGAACTCCGACAACTTCTGGAATCAACATATAAATAGGTTGTCCCAACATCACCGCCTCTGCTTCGATTCCTCCAACGCCCCAACCAAGAACACCCAATCCGTTGATCATCGTTGTGTGGCTGTCTGTTCCGACAAGGCTGTCTGGATACAGAACGCCATCTTTTTCCCAAACGACTTTCGCCAAATATTCCAAGTTGACCTGATGAACGATGCCAGTTCCAGGCGGCACAACGCGGAAATTGCTGAATGCGCCTTGACCCCATTTCAAGAATTCGTAGCGCTCCATATTGCGCTCGAATTCCTTTTCGTTGTTGATTGTCAGCGCAACGCCACTGCCATACGCATCGACCTGCACCGAATGATCAATGACTAAATCGCACGGAACAAGTGGATTGACGCGCTTGGGATCTCCGCCCATTCGCTTCATCGCTCCACGCATCGCAGCAAGATCGACGACGCAAGGAACGCCTGTGAAATCTTGCAAGACCACTCGACCTGGCATGAAAGGAATTTCTTCTTCGCTGGGCTTTGCTGGGTCGTACTTTGCAAGAGCTCGTACATGATCCTCTGTGTAAATCCGGCCATCAAGATTTCGCAGAACGCTTTCCAAGAGAACGCGAATGGAATATGGCAATCGATCGATATTTCCCACGGACTTCAACGCACTCAACTTCCAGATCGTTCGATCTCCGTTTGCGGTGCGAATTGTGGACTTTGCTTTGAACGGATCGAGAGTGCTCACGGCGTTAAATCTCCATTTGTGCTCGTCTTGTCAGCGAATTCTGATTCTAGCGAGAGTCTTTGCAGTCGCCAACCAAGGCTCGGCAAAAAAATCACTTGCAATCACAATCCACACACGTGTGGATTCGTCGCTTGTCATGATGTGCCAGTCAAGCGGCGCACGGTCATCATGAAACTGGACTTGATCGAAGAGTGCAGGCCATACACGATTGCACAATAGAAAAAACTCGCCAATACAGCGCCACCAAGAATCGACCAGCGTCTGCCAGCATTCGATTCCAGACTTCCGGGAATGATCGTGCCAGGCTGGATCGCTGCAAGGGCAAGATTAAGTGGGCTTGCAGCATTGATCATTGCGCCTCCGTATGGAATTGAACCGCCAATCGACCAACCGCACAATCCAATCAAACCACCAATTACAAGAATGACACCAGTTGCTCCAACAACTGATCCGATTGTTCCCTTGCTCTTGACTGACCACTGCAATCCAATCATCACGCAGAGCGCGGTGAATGATGTCAACACAATCGGCAGTGCGATTGCAGCTTCCGGCAACACCAGTGGCACAGACACTTTGTTGACTCCTATCGATTCTGAAACCATCAAACTCACGCCACTTCCAAATCCGTTCGTAATGACATACAAAGAAGCAATTCCAAGCGTAACGCAGGGCACTGCGATCAGCGGAAGTAGATATTGCACTAAACCCCCAAGTTTTCCAGCGATATACGCACCTGGTTGAATCGGAGTCGTCAGAAGAATGTCCAGCGATTTATCTTCGCGTTCGCGGCTGATAGCCGTCGCGCTCAAATTGAGCGCGGTGAGGACGACGATCAATATCTCAGCGCCAAGAATGGTTACGAGCGCCAACCGAGTCTGCGAAGGATTCAGTGTGCCTGCACGCGAAAGAAGAACAATCACCAATCCAATAGAAAGAGCCACAGAGATGAACACCCAGCGAATCGCTTTCGCAGTCAATGTTTGTCCACGCAAATGAAGTTCGCGCCAAGAAATAGGACTTGATCCGACGCGACGGGGTTCGCGACCTGACTCGCCTCGCGCTCCCTTTGCGCCTCCGCCGATGAGTGCGCCACCGAGAATGCGAACTCGCAGAGTGGCATACGCGATCAAGAAAAAAGAAAGAAGTGCGAAAAACCATAACTGCGATGCGATTGGCGAACCAAGCCACATACGATATGGCCATAAATATCCAGTGCCAGCGAAATCCATAGGGACATACATATTCGACTCGAGAAGCACGTTCAATGTCAGAAATGGATTCAGTGGAGTCATCAAAGTTGTGAAGACTGCATCGCTTCCGATTGCGACTGGTTTCTGAAGTGTGGAGTCGATCGCATATGTTGCAAACAGAAAAACCAAGATGGCGCAATAGAACACGAACACGGATCGACGACCACCAATACGCGTCACGCTTAATGTGACTGCGATTGTTCCCATCATCAAAGCACTCACAGCCGATATTGCATAACTCTCGATGATCGCAGAACCTGGCACACCGCCAAAGAGTTGCGTGACGGCAAAAAGCGGAAACGTGCTGATCAAGAGTGCGAGAACAAAAAATAATCGACCAAACAAATTGCCGAGCACGATTTGCAATGAACTGAGCGGAGATGTCAGCATCACATCCCAAGTTTGCTGATTCGATTCTTGCGCGATGGCCCCTGCCATAAAAATCGGCGCCAAAATACAAATCAGAAAGACCTGCCCATAACTGACGATTGCGAATGCGTTCGCCCCGCTCTGGGATAGTTCGCGCAAAGTCGTCCCCGAACCAAGAAGGGCAATCAGCAGCACTATCACCATAATGGCCAAATATCCCGAGCGAATCATCAGATGGCGCGTACGGCACGATCCCCCTTGAACCAAACGAAGCGCAATTGGGTTGAAAGGCAGAACCTGCAGAATTCGCATAACTGGTCCACTCATTGAATATTGATGATAACTGCCGTTGACGCTGCCCCCTGCGAGCGAATACTCTTCATGCGCTGCGGCACTTCGCCGTTGGCAATTTTTCACCCGCTCTCCCCGACAGCAGTCGGTGAGGTAGGAAATTCGGGGCACTCCCCCGACGAACTCGCAAGGGTTCGTATAGATCTGACGCGCTGATTCTTGACTGACTCCTCATTTGTGCTCTGAACTCTTTCAAACAGGATTCCCGAAACTGAACGATTTATACTGCGCCTGATTTCCTGCCTGCATCCGACTGTCATTGTCGATTTGGGATTATGCCCTTTGAAAGGGGTCCCCGTTATGACAGGACAGACTGATTTGATCAACCTGACATTTGTCGAAGCGCTGCTTATTGCAGTTGCGTTATTTCTCGGACTCATTGGCGGCGGCATCGCAATCGGCTTGTTTACGGGCCGAAGTCTTCGGCGAGCCAAACAGCAAGCTGATGAGGTGCTCAGAAGCGCAGAGTCGACAGCGAGCAATCGTGCCAAGGACATTCAACTCACCGCGGAAAGGCAGGCGGCCGATCGAAGAAGCGAAGTGGACCGCGAAGTGAAACTCGCCTTGCAAAGTATGCAGGAGAGTCAAGTACGGACTCAGAAGATTCAGGAAACACTCGAGCGCAAACTCGAACACATCAACGACCGCGAAGTTCGGCTCGACCAACAGGACAAAGCGAATAACGCTCGCCAGACCGAGTTGACCAATGCGCTCAACACCGTCACGCAGGAGCGCGAATCGATCCAGCGCCGACTTTCCGAAATTGCTGGACTGACCGTTGATCAGGCACGGGAGATTTTCTTGGAAGATGTCCGAAACAACAGCCTGCGACAAGCGGCGGTGGTTGAACACAAAATTATCGCCGAAGCAGAGTTGAAAGCCGGCGAGCGTGCGCGCGAAATCACTTTGATGGCGATCCAGCGTTATGCAGCGGAAACCGTGTCAGATTCGACCATTCGCAGCGTCAAGATCCCCAGCGAAGAAATGAAAGGACGCATCATTGGACGCGAAGGACGAAACATTCGTGCGATTGAAAAGTTGACTGGCGTTGACATTCTCATCGATGACACGCCTGGAGTCATCAGTGTTTCATGCTTCGACCGCGTTCGTCAAGCCATCGCTGCAGAGACACTTCAGAAATTAGTTGCAGATGGTCGAGTCCATCCATCGCGCGTCGAAGAAGTCGTCGAGCAAGTTCGCAAGGACATTCAACACCGCATCATTCAGCACGGAACCGAAGCTGCGCTTGAAGCGGATATTCGCGGATTGAATCCCAAGATCATCGAAGCGATGGGCAAGTTGCACTTTCGAACGAGTTACGGCCAGAATGTTCTGCGTCATTCTTTAGAGGTTGCATTTCTTTCGCAGCTCATTGCTGATCAGCTTGGGCTCAACGGTGCGATCGCGCGTCGCGCAGGTTTTCTGCATGACATCGGCAAGGCGATGGATCATGAAATTGAAGGTGGACATCCTGCGATCGGAATGGAATTTGCGGCGCGGCATGGAGAAAAGACAGATGCAGTATTGAATGCGATTGGTGGACATCATTCTGATATTCCACCGACAACTCCATACACACCAATCGTGATGGCGGCCGACGCGCTCTCTGGCGCTCGACCTGGCGCGCGGCGCGAATCGATGGAGTTGTACATCAAGCGACTCCAACAACTCGAAGCGATTGCGCGCGAACAACCAACCGTGACTGAGGCGTTTGCTGTTCAGGCTGGTCGAGAAATTCGCGTCATCGTCGATGCTCGAAAAGCAGATGATGCGACAACGCACATGATTGCCACAGCAATTGCCAAGCGCGTCGAAGATGAAATGACTTTCCCAGGCGAGATCAAAGTCTCTGTGCTTCGAGAAGTTCGAGCTGAGGCAATTGCGAGATAGACTGCATTTGTAGGAATAAACCAATGGATGACACTCCTCAAGACAGAATGCCGCCAGCATTTTCCGCCGCCACGCCCGCTCCTGCGCCTTGCGACGCAGCGCAACTCGAACTTGCCAAGAGCAAGAAAGTCGCAGCGGGCGTGCTGGGGATTCTGCTTGGATGTTTGGGAATTCACAAATTCGTCCTTGGGTATCAAACGGCGGGGATCATTATGTTGGCGGTGACAATTGTTGGCTCTGTGATCACTGCCTGTCTTTGCCTTCCTGGGTCAGGTGCAATCGTCATGGCAATCATCGGTCTCGTCGAAGGCATCACGTATCTCACCAAGAGTGACGAAGAATTCTGCCGAACCTATATCGTCAATCGTCGTCAGTGGTTCTAAGCGACATCGTGCAGACTCTCAGTGAAATTCGCGCAATGCTGGATGTTCGTGGAATCCATCCGAGGCATCGCTTTGGACAAAACTTTCTGCACGACCACAATCAGATTCGCCGAATCATTGCGCGCGCAGGAGTGAAGCGCGGTGACTGTGTCCTTGAAGTTGGACCTGGAACTGGCGCATTGACCGAGGCACTTGTTGAAGTTGGTGCAAATATTGTTGCGTGCGAAATCGACCGCGACATGGCGGCGATCCTGACTGAACGGGTAATCGATCGTGCGCCAAACCAAGTCTCGTTGATTGTTGCGGATTGCCTCGATGGCAAGCACAAACTTTCTGCTGAATTGATGGCGGAAATCGAACGACGCTTTGAAGGAAAGCCATTCCGACTTGTCGCCAATCTGCCTTATCAAGCTGCGACTCCACTGATCATTCTGTTGATGACAACACGGCGTGATTGCATCGGACAATATGCAACCATCCAGCGCGAGGTTGCACAGCGACTGGTTGCATCGCCGCGATCGGGTGATTACGGCCCCCTGTCGATCCTCTCGCATTTGCTCAGCCGCACCGAGATCTTTGCGGAACTTCCACCATCTTGTTTTTGGCCATCTCCCGAAGTGACAAGTTCGATGATTGCGATTGAACAACTCGAGCAACCGCCGACCTTCGATGTTGCGGCTCTGAGTGTGTTCATGCAAACGTTGTTCACAAAGCGACGCAAACAACTCGGGTCAATACTCGGTCGCGACGGAACATGGCCGATTGGCATCGAACCATCTATGCGCCCAGAAGAACTTTCCCCAGAACAAGTTGTTGAACTGATGCACGCGCGCTGAATATCGGCGGATCGAATCACTCCGCTGTCAACGTTGGCGAATCAAATTCTCGCTCAATCGCATTTCCGTTCCGTCGCGCTTGCGCTTGCGTTCCCAGCCGTTGGAAAGTTCTCTCGGGCGAGTTCCGCAGGCGGCCGACGGCACTTGCAAACAAAAATCGTAAACCGGATCGTGTCGGTCGCCGAGGACTGTCTGAGCCCCGAGAGGACTTTCCACGGCTACACACTTATGCAATTCTGTGGCTGTATCCGCGGCTGTATCCGCAGCTGTATCCGCGGCTGAATCCGTGGCTGTATCCGCGGCTGTATCCGCGGCTGATTCAGTCGAACTTCTATTTGCGTGCCCAGCCGTTGGAAAGTTCTCTCGGGCGAGTTCCGCAGGCGGCCGACGGCACTTGCAAAAAAAATTCGTAAACCAGATCGTGTCGGTCGCCGAGGACTGTCTGAGCCCCGAGAGGACTTTCCACGGCTGCGCACTTATGCGATTCCGCGGCTGTATCCGCGGCTGTATCCGCGGCTGTTTCCACAGCTGCGGATACAACTCAAACACACCATCGCCAATTCAACTCTGCGACGCGCCGATTTCAAATCGCACACCGCGTCGATCGTCCCTCACCCAATCAACAGCATTCTTAAAAATCCGCAATCCAAGTGGATCATGCTTGCGCAACGACGACGCATGAACATCCATACGCGTCCACTGCGGATGCTGAGTCCACCGCGTGTATCTCTCAGGATGCGGCATCAATCCAAAGACAAGTCCAGATGCATCACAAATTCCTGCAATCGCACCAACCGATCCATTAAAATTATCGCTCGCCCCATATCGAATAGCGATCTGCCCACCAGCACTCAAGCGCTCAACCACCGCAGGAGGTGCAACGAATCGCCCTTCTCCGTGCGCGCTTGGAAGGACATCATCGGGCTGATCGCAGGCCAAGCCCTTCGTCCATACACACACAGTGTCTGCAGGAATCTCGACTCGTGTCCAACGATCCGTAAATCTCGCGGAGAGATTGTTCGCGAGTGCAACCGATGGGTGCGCAGGATTTTCTGGCCATGAATCGCCGGCAGAATCAGGTCCCGGCAGCAAACCAGCTTGCACAGCGATCTGAAATCCATTGCATGGACAGATCATTGCAACGCCGCGTGCAATTGCATCGCGAAGCGCTGGATAAATCGTCCGCGCCATCAAAGCTCCCATAATTCTTCCTGCGGCGATGTCGTCTCCATAACTGAATCCGCCGGGTAAGCCAATCAAGTCATATCCTGCAATTCGAGAAGGTTCTCTCGCGAGCGTTTGAAGCAACTCACTGCGTGGTTCGGCACCTGCCGCGACGAAAGCATTCCCAAGTTCCAGATCACAATTGATCCCTGGGGCGGTGATGATGAGTGCTTTCGGTGCGTTCATTTTCATACTGATGCCAACAAAAAAATTACCAACCAGAACTTCCTGAAGACCACGCCGCGCGTAACTTTTCTAGCGACTCGAATCCAAGATCGCTGTCGCCGTGACAGACTCGCAACTCACTCGATGAATTCGTTTGTCCGATGATTGCGCTTGGAATTCCCGCTGCTGCAAATCTTGCGCACAATTCTTGTGCGTCGCTTGTCTTCACTTCCAAGATATAACGAGATGGGTCTTCCGAAAATGCGAGGGCATACGGATCGAACACATCATTTGATGCGCTTGCAATCGGCATCTTTGCAAGATCAATCTGCGCGCCAATTCCACCTGCGAACGCCATTTCGGCGACGGCGACTAGAAGTCCACCTTCGCTGCAATCGTGAGCACTACGGATCACACCCCGAGCAATTTCGCTTGCAACTGCCGCAGCAGTGCGAGGCCCTTGCGTCAAATCCACGCACGGCATCTCGAGTGAAGATGATTCATCAATCCCAGACAAGAGTGCCCAATGCGATCCACCCATTCGCATCGAAGTGGATCCAACCAATACGATCGAATGTCCAGTTCCCTTCAAATCCATCGTGCAAGATTTATGAATGTCGTTGACAATCGCAAATCCGCTAATCAACAGCGTTGGTGGAATCTGAATCATTCGCCCATCTTCGGTGATGAATTGATTATTCAAACTGTCCTTACCAGAAATAAATGGAGCACGGTATGCCTTCGCCCCGTCATAACAAGCCCACGCAGCACGAACGAGCGCCCCCATATTGTGCGGATCCTTGCACGATGGCCAACAGAAATTGTCGAGTATCGCAATGCGAGTTGGATCTGCGCCAACACAAACAAGATTGCGAACACACTCATCAATTGCAGCGAGTCCCATGATGTATGGATCACTTGCAAGTCCACTGGCTAATCCACTGCCAATGGCAAGACCGCGCGAACTCCCTACAACCGGCGCGATCACTGCTGCATCTCCTGGACCGCCTTCGCCAATTCCAACAAGCGGTTTGACAACCGAAGTCCCTTGGACTTCGTGGTCGTACTGACGAATGATCCACGCTTTACTTGCGATGTTTGGATGAGACAAAAGCGCACAAATTGCCTGCGAAATCGATCGATTTGGAATCGCGCTTGGCTTCGCGCGCGACCCTGCAAATCCAGCGTTTTTCTTTGACCAGTTCGGATCCCACACAGCTTCGCGCACAGGCGAAGGAATTCCAGCGTGCATGAAGTGCGTATCAAGCTGACCAACTTCGATTCCATTCCATCTCAGCACGATGCTCTTATTCGATGTTCCGAATGTCCCAAGTTCAGACATTTCAACAGCGTGATCTGAACAAATTGCACGCAGCGCTGCAAGATTTTCCGTCGGTACAGCGAGCACGAAACGCTCTTGTGCTTCACTGATCCAAACTTCTGTTGGTGAGAGTCCCGAATATTTCACGGGAGCGCGTTCAAGATGCACTTCGGCACCGATGGTCGCTGCCATTTCACCCACAGCGCTGGAAAATCCACCAGCACCACAATCCGTCAAGCCGTGAAAGAGACATCCTTGCGCGTGATCGCGCGCGACAAGAATTGCATCGAGCGCACTCTTCTCAGTGATCGCATTCCCGATCTGTACTGCATGACTAAATTCGTCAGCGTGCGTGTCAGTGAGCTCCGCACTCGAAAATGTCGCGCCGTGAATTCCGTCGCGACCAGTACGACCGCCAATTGCAACAATGACATCGCCAATCTGCACATGACCGTGGGTGCGATTGCGCGGCATCAATCCGATGCAACCAGCAAATACAAGTGGGTTTCCAACATAGCGATCGTCAAACCACACCGTGCCATTGAGCGTTGGAATGCCCATGCGATTTCCATAATCGCGGATACCAGAAACAACTTGCGACAGTACGCGCTTGGGCGCAATGCACCCTCGCGGAATCGGCGAGAGGTCTGCGTTGGCGACACAAAAAATATCCGTCGATGCGATTGGCTTCGCCCCCTGCCCTGTTCCAATGATGTCGCGAATACAACCACCGATCCCAGTCGCAGCGCCGCCATAAGGCTCGATCGCACTTGGATGATTATGCGTCTCGACCTTGAAGCAGATCGCATTTTCATCATCGAATGCAATCACTCCAGAATTGTCCACGAATACAGAAAGGCACCAATCAATCGGAGCGTCGCCCAGTCGCACGCCAGGTCCTGCAAGAAAATTATTCTTCCCCATCAATTCGTGAGTCGCACCTGCAACTGTTGTCTTCAGCAAATTATTGATCATCACCGTTCCATCTGACTGTGCGATATGGCCAGGGCGCTGATGATCGCCACAACGCTCGCCGCTATATCGAATTGTCGACTTCAGAGTTTTATGAACACAGTGCTCACTCCAAGTTTGCGCAAGTGTTTCAAGTTCGATCTCGCGGGGGTCGCGGCCAAGGCGACGATATTCCGCTTGAATTGCTTTCATTTCATCGCGAGAGAGAAATAAATGAGCGTCGCGCGACAAACGATCAAGTGCGTCGTCGCCAACTTCGCGCATTGCAACTTCACGAATCTTCAATTCGTAAGCACTGCCGTGCGGGAAAGATTCGGGGTGATACGGCTCGTCAAATATTGCGTGGATGACTGGGTTCGCCGCGTGCTGTTCGACAATCTGACGAGCTTGGGCTTTCGAGACTCCCCAGAAATCGAAACGCGCTCCAGTTTGGACTTCGACATCGCTGCCAAGCAGTGCGTGTGCTGCGACCTTCACGCTGTCTGCTGCGGGATCCATCACGCCTGGGAGCGGATGAACTTCGATAATCGCATCAGGCAATGTCCCAGTTGGCGATGATGCTGGACCTGATGCAGATCCGTGCATCCGCTTCCAAGACCAAATCTGCGTCACAGGATCTGCGAGCAATTCACGCGCGAGTCGATTACAGGCATTCGCATCAAGTGTTCCCGCGATCAGATAGATTGCAGAATGAGCAATCCGCGCTGGCGCACGCGATCCGGCGCTTCGCGCAAGTGCATCGCCACGAGGGTCGCGATCTCCGACGATCGATCGAACCTCGAATCGAATAATTTCTCCCGTAGAAAGCAGTGACATCTCTTTGATACTAGCGAATAATCGACAAATTCTGCGCTCAGAAGAGCAACTGCATTTGCGCACGCACGACGAATTCGTCTGATTCTGAAGCGCGCCATCCAGTCGATGGCGTTGCGGCCGATGGATAAATCGGCGTGAAACCATAACCAAAATCCGCTGTCACTTTTGCATCTTGACCATCGATGTAATAGTTCAAGCCAGTCGTCAAGATGGAAACATGACCTTGATTGAGGAGAAAATTTCCAACTCGTGTATTTGAAAGTGCATTAGCATTTGAGGCCGTCAAGTGCATGTATTCATAGCGCGTAAAAACTTCCCACTTCGGTGCGAGATATACAGAGCCTTGCAAAGTAAAGCCAAGCGTATTCACGGCGCCAGCGTTGACTGACTTATTCGTTAGACCATTTGTATCAATATTACTCATGTAATAGGCAGCGTACGATTCGACATAGTTGTAATAGGCACTTGCGAAAAGTGATGCGCCACCGAACTGCATCGTGAAATCCGTGGTGAGACCAATCCAGGTATTCGTGTCAGAACTCTCTGAAAGTACAGAATCTTGCTGTTGCCCGCTGGCTTCGCTCGGCTGAGTCCCCTGTGCATTCACCGCCACTCCCCACAACCAACCTGGCTCTGATCCATCGGGGCTTGTGAATTGATCGAATTGTGCCCAGCCTCCTGAACCCTTCCAATCAAATCGTGTGGTCACACCCCAAATGCTTTGTTGCGAATACCAAGGTGAATTGAGTGGATGAGATCCAACAACTTGTCCCGCACCTGCGATGTAGTCATTGCCACCATCGTTTACTGAAAATCGCCAACGAGCCTCGTTCGACAGCCATTCCAATTCCAAACCTTGCGTGTATCCCATTCCATAATGAATGGAGACAAGTGATCGATCGACTGCCATCTGATATTGCTCGAGAATCAAGAATTCTCGGCCATATGGCGCACGAAATTGACCTACCCGAACGGACCAATCATCTGTCAAGTTGACACGAACCCAAGCATCGAGCAATTGCAAACTTCCCGAAGTGGATCCACCAATAAAACCACCAATATCTGTTGCATTGGATACCTGTACTCCTTCATCTGAATTATTAGAAAAAATACCTTTCAGCATGTATTGGATGTCTGGAGAGATGACATGACCCTGCGCCCAGAGTTCGGTGTTTTGAATATCGAAGCCACTTCGGCTCAGTGTCTGATCGTAGGTCACCTGTGATGTGGACGGAACAATCCCATCTGCTGTATATGGCGCTCGCTGTTCACTCCACACCCAGCGCGCTTGCACCAAACCGCCTATTTCCAAGCGAAATCTGTTGTCGGCGCTTGCGATGAAGAAACCGTTGTCCCACCCTGCAGTTGCGCCATTGGACTGAAGAGATGTTCGTGTCGCGCTATCTGCCAAGACATCTTTGACCAATTCACGCACTTCTGCGGCGCGTTCTTCGGTCAGCCACTGCTCGCCTGTTTGCGCTTTGAGCTCAACAACCTGTCCCTGCAATTCTGCGTTGCGCTTTTCGAGAGCGTCGAGGCGTCGCGCCATATCGTCGATCTGTCGACTGTTCTGATCCGTTGCGCTTTGCACTGATGTCCCACTCGATTGAGCGAGCATCGAAGTGAGCAGAATGGGACCGAGAATTGCTTCAGCAACTAGCATGGAATGTTGCCAAGTCTAACAAGGATGAACGGTGCGTGATCGCAAGGCGGCGCGAGTCCGTTTCGCCGCTGCCCAAGATTTACGCGTGTGGCGGCGCGAGTCCCTGTCGCCGCCGCCCAAGATTTGCGTGCGCGGCGGCGCGAGTCCCTGTCGCCGCCGCCCAAAAAGAAAAAGGGCCGACCCTTGCGGATCGGCCCCTTGCGTCTCTATCAAGTTGGGCGAAGACTTCTTCGACCAACATTAAATCTTAAATCACGAAACTCGAAACCTGTCAGATGATTCCCAACTCAGAACATGATCTGAAGCTGAGTGATGATGTTCATCTGATCGCTGGCTTCCGTGTTGTCGTCCGGATTCCATCCAGCACCGTCCAAGTCGACTTGATCTCCGATGTCGGTCAACGAGATACCAAACTGGGTTGTCCACCTCATATTCGTGCCTGCGTACACATTGACACCCACCGTGATGATGCTGTTGACATCTGTTGCAGTTCCGCCGTCGGATCCGTTTTCAACATTCGTCCACTCCCAGCGACCGAAGGCCTCAAGCGAATCCGTGAAGCGGTAGCCACCCTGCACCACCATACCGTAGCTGGTCTCACTTTCTTCGGTGGTACCGAAACCAAAATCAATAGGGGTATAACTCGCACCAACGAACGCTGCACTCAAGCTCATTCCGCCAGACTTGAAGGTTGCGTCGACAGTCCAATCGAGTGCGGCGGTGGTTGTGTCATCGGTGCTTTCGTCACCATAGATAGGTGACCCAAACGACGGACTATATCCGTTATCGTTGTCAAGGCCACGGTTGTTGTAGTACTGAACCGCGGCACCGATGAGGAGACCTGATTCATCACTCTTCATGGATGTCTCGTTATCGAACTGTGACCAACTTCCCATAGCCTTGAATTCAAAGCGACCTGCGAGGGAAATGCTGTTGTTACTACCATTTTCCCATGTGCCGTTCTGAGAACGAGGTCCGTTGTTGTATGAACCCATCGCGCGGAACATGTCCTGCGAATAGCTCAACATAATTCCTTGGGTATAACCACCCGAGAAGTTGTAATCAACAACCGAACGCTCAGCGGTCAGCTGTGCGCCGTCATTGCGGAGCGATTCTGCCATGAATGGTGACTTGAACTGTCCGACCTTCACGCCGAATCCGTTGCCGAAGTCCTTGTTCACCCAAGCGTCTTGGAGAACAACTGTGCCAGACTCTGGGGTGTAAGGATCTTCAGCAGATCCATAGTTCAGTCGAGCCATATATGTCCAACTTGGGTCAACGACGTTGCCCGAGAATGCCATCTGTGTGCGGCGATTTTCGAATGCCCATGTTGAGACGCCGTCTTCAGCACCGATATTATCGGCTGGCTGATAATTCCAAGTGAAGCGGGCTTGCGCGAGCAAGCTGAGGTTCAACTTGAAGTTTCCGTCAGCGCTGGAGATGAAGAATCCATTGTTGTAACCCGAAGTTGCGCCCGAGCCTTGAAGGCTGGTGCGGGTTTCGGAGTCAGCAAGGACATCCTTCACGAGCGACTTGATTTCGGCGGCGCGCTCTTCGGTGAGCCACTTGTCGCCATTCTGGGACTTGAGAGTTGCAACTTCAGCCTTGAGTTGAGCGATCTCGCTCATGGCGTCAGTTCCTTGCGCAGATGCCGCGCCGGTAAGGGCGAGACCACTAGCGAGAATTCCAACATACTTAGTAAGAGTCATAATTTCCTGTGCTCCTGTTTTGATTTCACCGTTCTTGATACGAGACGCGATTGGTGAACCTGGTTGTGACACCTGAAATCGGAAACCCCCGCCACGTTGACGAGGACCGACTCAGGTTTTTTCAGTATCGACCATTTGCGATCGAAACCTGAAGGCGGAACTATAGGGACGATGGGTGCGCTTGTCCACCTGTCAAGTTGGAATAGAGGCGCAAACTGCATTTTATCGCTAAAAAAGGGCATATTGCGAAAAGCCAGATTCCATTATCAGCCAAAAACTTTTCAGAATTATCTAATTTTTCCGCTGGAGAACGAATCCGAGAGCAAAACGCAGAGGCCTGCGAGGGCTCGTTCTGGGTCTGGTGCGCCGCCAGATTTCATTTGAAAATCCGTTTGAATCGCTTGGTGCAAGAGCGCAGCCGCGCGAATTTCGCCAATTTTTCTCGCTGCTCGCAGGATCGGAATCGTAGATTCTCCCCATAAACGAAGGTCTTTTGCGATCTGGCCATCAGAAACTCCTTGGGCGGCAAGCGCAGCCGCAGCGTGAATTTTGCGGGCAAGATCGATTGCAGACCAAGAGATCATCACCTCTGGAGCCTTGGAAATACGCAGTAATTCCGTCAATTTTGCAGCGGCGCGCCCAGAATCGCCGCTGAGAATTGCATCTTGAATCTCCCACGCTTGCTCTTCTCTGCTTGCTCCGACAAGTTCTCGAACTGTAAAAAGGTCTATTTTCGTGCACCCAGAAGCCAATGCGCCCACCGCCAACTTGCCAATGTCCGAGTCCAACCGTGCGAGATCTGCGCCAACTCGCTCGACCAATAATGTTGCGGCATCCATATCCATCGATATTTTGTGCTGTTTTTCGCTGCGAGCGACGCACCAACGCGCAGCATCTGCATCGCCAGGAGATTCGCATTTCAAAATGATCCCAATCTTTGAAACAATTTTGTCA
>CAMBWI010000051.1 GCA_945871445.1 Singulisphaera sp. GP187
GTCCTTTCTGGCGCATTGACAGCGGCGGGTCCTCTTTGGAGGCTCCGCCGCCGTTGTTTTTGGCATCAAGTGTTGTGTGGAGCGATCACGTGCAAGTGCATTCGCTCGCTATGATCCTTGCCCTTCCATTCGCACTTTTTACGGAGTCATAATTCATCATGCGTCGCGCAAAGATCTCAATCATCGGAGCTGGAAATGTCGGATCAACATGTGCACATTGGGCCGCGGCCAAGGAACTCGGCGATATCGTGCTGTTGGATATTCCCGATCGAGCCGGAGTGGCGAAGGGCAAGGCCCTTGACTTGGCGTGTTGCGGTCCAATCGAAGGTTTCGATTCTCGCATTACAGGCACATCGGATTATGCACACACTGCAGGAAGCGACGTTGTCGTGGTGACTGCAGGAATCCCACGCAAGCCAGGAATGAGTCGCGATGATCTGATCGCAACAAATGTCAAGATCGTCAAGGAAGTTGCAGAACAAGTTGCGCAACATTCTCCAAACGCAGTGATGATCGTTGTGAGCAATCCGCTCGATGCGATGGTCTATACCGCTTGGAAGGCATCGAAGTTTCCAACGAATCGAATTCTTGGGCAAGCTGGATGTTTGGATGTTGCTCGATTCCGCGCATTCATCGCAATGGAAATCGGATGTTCGGTCGAAGACATTCAAGCACTTCTGCTTGGTGGACACGGCGACGATATGGTTCCACTCGTTCGACTGACTAGCGTGCACGGCATTCCACTTGAAATGTTGATGACCGCAGAAAAGATCGAAGCGTGTGTTCAGCGCGCGAAAGTTGGTGGCGGAGAAATCGTGCAACTAATGGGAACAAGCGCATACTTCGCGCCAGCATCTGGAACAATTCAGATGGTCGAATCGATCATCAAGGATAAGAAGCGAATTCTGCCTTGCGCGGCGTACTGCGAAGATGACTTTGGTGTTTCTCCAGGCCAGAAGGGCGGCGGTTACTTTGTCGGCGTTCCTTGTGTCTTGGGCAGCAACGGTATGGAGCGCATCGTTGATATCAAATTCAATCCCGCAGAGAAAAAACTTTTCGACGAATCCGTTTCGCACGTGAAGGATCTTGTCGGGATTGTGCGTAAGACATTTCCCGAATTGGCTTGATCGATTGACAGTCAGCAATTACAAAAGGAGACAGTATGAATACTTTCCAATCTTCAATTCTTCGAAGTGCTGGCGGACCTTGGAGTCTTGGATCGGGTGGTGCTGGTGCCAACAAGCCTGGTCTGCCCAAGCCACAACCACCTGCTGCGACTCCCAGTGCTGGTCCTTCCGCTGGCGGGGCAGAAGCCAATCAGGCAGCGCAGATTCAACTGACTCGCCATGAAAAACGATCCTTCGTCGCTCAAACAGTGCATCTGGCTGGCAACGCATTTGTCGATTGTTCGTTCGACTCTTGCACGTTGGTTCTCTCGAATGCGCCGTTCGTATTTTCTGGGCAGTGCAAAGTTCAGCGTTGCAATTGGCGGATCGAGTATGACCTGTTGTGGGGCGCTCCTGCAATGCGAACGCAATTGCGGCAGATTTTGGATTCGATGGATGCGGTCGTAGAACCACCGCCAACCGTCTGAGCTGAGATTTTGCGGGTGGGGTTCTGCGGATTGCTTTTCGAGAGTTTTTTCCTCATTTGGGCAGTTGTTTTCTTCATCATTTGATGGACAATCTGCCGATTCGATGGGGATGCGAGTCACGCTGCCATTTTTTAACCCAGATCCAGGATGGCTCTTTCTTGTTGCGGGAATCGCACTGATCGTCTGCGCGGCGGTGATACCTGAGGCAGAGAAAGTGCATTCGATGCGCAATCAATTGCAGACGATTCGATTTGCAGAGCAACACAACTTTGATCGCATGTCCGCATGCTCTCGCTTCTTGGATGATCTGAAGGCGGGGGATCAAGGACTTGTACGGCGTTTGGCAGCGAGTCAATTAAATCTGATGCCACGCGGAGAGACTGCGCTGCTCATTGCAACATCGATCGACGCCACGCCAAGCGATTGGATCGAAGCGAGTGTGATACCGCCAAGCTATGACCCAGACCCATATCCAGACACGCTGCTTTCGCGTTGGACGCTTGGTCCACAACGACTTTGGGTGATCGCCTCTGGTGCGTTTTGTATTTTCTTGGGATTGATCTTCGGACCAGTGGCAAGGATCCAAGAAAAACCGATCTAAAATCGAAAAGTCTTTTGCGCAGAGATAGGTTTCCCCCTGGAGATCATTTATGCCAAGGACACTATACGAATTGAATGATGGAACATTGCGCGCCGCAGAGGCGCTTGATCGCAGTCCGCGCGCGTGGCGGGGGGCGGCGATGCTTGCAGGCGGATTGGATGCGCTTGCATACGAAGCATTGTGTGGCGAGCGTCGACTTGAAGCACTTTTAGAATCTGTAGAAGCAGGCTCGGGAGTTGGCGCGTCATTGTTGCGAGAGCGACTCGCGCGTAGCGATCCCGATGCGCAACGACGAATGATGGAGCCACTTTCAACTGCGCTTGTTGTATTGGGTGATTCGGACTATCCACCGATGCTTTCAGCAAGTGCGGACCCGCCGATTGCGATGTGGATTCGCGGCGAATTCTTGCCCAATGATGCGTGGTCAGTTGCAGTTGTTGGCGCACGTCGTTCGAGTGCGTACGGAATCGAACAGGCTGGTCGATTTGCTGGTGGACTTTCCGCAAGTGAAGTCGCAGTTGTCTCGGGTGCTGCACGAGGAATCGATGCTGAAGCACATCGTGGCGCACTGCGAGCAGAAGGACGGACGATCGCAGTGATCGGCGGAGGGTTGAGCGATCCATATCCACCTGAACATATCGAACTTCTCGATGAAATTGTCGCGTCAGGTGGAGCGGTCGTCAGCGAATGTCCAATGCAAGCGGCTGCGACTCCCGATCGCTTTCCAAGTCGGAATCGAATTCTCGCTGGACTCAGTTTGGGAACGCTGGTTATCGAGGCGGCGACAAGGTCGGGCGCGATCATCACTGCGAATATTGCGTGCGAAATTAATCGGATTTGTATGGCGCTTCCAGGACCCGTCAACTCTGGCCGTTCGGCGGGGTGTCATAAGTTGATTCAATCGATGCAGGCTTACTTGGTTGAAACTCCCGAAGATGTGCTTAATCAGCTCGTGACACATGCGACAACAATCGAAGGCGCTTTTCTTCTTGGTCGCGCAGGGTTTGATCCGCCGCGAATTCGGCGGGAATAAAAAGATTTGCTGGATTCTGTCGCACAAAATCCCCGAACTTCTCTATCCGTTTTAGTCGCCGCACTTTGCTCTGCGATTCTGTGGCTGAGCTGGATTTAGTTTCAGTCGCACTATCGCTTGCGTGCTCAGCCGCTGAAAAGTTCTCTCGGGCGAGTTCCGCAGGCGGCCGACGGTACTTGTTGTCAAAATTCATAAATCGGATCGTGTCGGTCGCCGAGGACTGTCTGAGCCCCGAGAGGACTTTTCACGGCTGTCGCACTTTGTTTTCCGATTCTGTGGCTGTTTCTGTGGCTGAATTGGTTTTAGTTCAGCCCGAGGCTGAAATGGATTTAGTTCAGCCCGAGGCTGAAGAAGAGCGCCGAAAACATGAGGTCGCAAATAACAATTGCCACCGTCGTCTGCACCACGGTATTCGTCGTGGCCTTTCCAACTCCCGCCGCGCCACCAGTGACCTTCAGCCCATTCGTGCACGCAATCAATCCCAGCAAGGTTCCGAATACAGCAGCCTTGATAAGCCCAGTATAAAAATCAACTGGCCGAAGCTGGGAAAGAGTGTTGAACTTATAAACCTCGTACGGAATATCTAAAACGAAAACACCGACGACTCCGCCGAACACGACAGAACAAATATCCGCGAAAACCGAGAGAACAATCAAGCTGCCAGCGGTCGCAATCACCCGAGGCATGACAAGAAAGCGAATCGGATTGAGTGCCATTGCTTCGAGCGCTTCGATTTCTTCTCCGACCTTCATCGTTCCCAACTCTGCCGCAATCGATGCGCCAGCGAAACCAGTCAACACAATCGCGGCAATCAGTGGACCAAGTTCTCGAAAGACAGCGACTCCGACCAGATTGGCAACTTTGTCGACTTGCCCAAATTCCTTCAAGCTTGGCGCAGTCTGAAGCGCCAAGATTATTCCAATACATCCGGAGACGAGCAGAACGATTCCGATAGATCGTGTGCCGACACGTATGATTTGCACCGCAAGAGCTTGAGCGCCAAATCGAGCGCGTCGCTGAATGAGCGAACGCACAACCCATACAAGGACATCAAAGAGCATGTTGGCCCAAGATCCGATCAATCCAAGGACTTCACCCCAAATTTCCCAATATCGATCAATAAGAGATACCACGAATGACGTTGACGGAGTAGGTGATGCTGTGGTGCTCATGGTGTGTCGCTAGTTTCTGTATTTGTTCACATGACTGGGCTTCGTCTTCACTTGCCTGCGTCTTCAACGGTATCGTAAATCTGAAACATTCCAAGCAACTTTGTGATTTCAAATGCGACTTTCACTCTTGGTCCAACTCCAACGAGGGCGAACTTGATTTTGTTTCGCATCGATGATTGCAATGCTTCGATCATCGTGGCAATACCTGATGAATCCATGTATTCGACCGCGGAAAGATCGATGACCAATTTTGCAGGACGGGCGCGAATAACTTCAGTTACAACTTTTCGGATGGCGGATGAACGTGCCATATCAATATCGCCAGTTGGGCGGAGGACAGTCATGTCGCCAATTGTTTTTTGTTCGATCACAAGCTCTTGATTCATGGGAAAGTATTCTCCGGTTTTGATAGCGTAACATTTTGAAGTTCTTCTGGCGAGAGCCACTTGACCAAGGTCAGTCGCATTCCACCTTCGGGTCGTTGCTCCCAACATGATTCATTCATCGTTTCCTTGATGATGTGCACGCCCAATCCACCAGGCTTCACATCGGAAAGGTCTCGACCTTTTATTTTTTCGGGGGCGACAGATCGACCGAGGTCTTCGATAATAATTCTGATTCCTCGTGGTTCACGAACTCGCCAGAGATGCACCCATATCAGTTCGTCAGTTCGCCCCTCGTATCCGTGGCGAATGACATTTGCAAGTGCCTCGTCGATTGCAAGCATCAACAAACCTCGCGATTTTTCGGTGAATCCGATAATTTTGGCAAGCCCCTCGACAGTTGCGCGAATCGTCGAAAGCAAATGCGGATCGCTGAAGAGTCGGATGCTGATTTCAGGATCTCGTTCCATCTTTCTCACCATTGAGGGCGCGGTCGGCTGGGAGGGAACATTGTTGATGAATATGCTTGTTCAGGCGGGGCAAGATGCTGGTCGATTGTCCACTGTCGCCATCTTCGATATGCCACCAATCGAAGAGGTTCTTGATCATCAAATTTGTAACCCAAATCTTGTCCTGTCATGCGTTGCAATCCACCGATTGCTAGAAATCTCAGTAGGTCGTCGTCAGAACAAAGACACTCCACGATTTCTGGGATTTGTTCTCTGCGGTTGAATTTGACTGCATCCTCGATTGCATAGACACGAGCACCAGGAGCAGGGTTGGAAAATCCACCATCGGTTGCACTTGGTGCGCATCCCATCAATTGCAATTGGATGAAAACCAAAAGGACCGTGAGCAAAGTCCAACGGCTAGAAAAATTGATCTTCATAGAGTTTGCAATTCGTTGAAATATTATCGCTGGCACATGATCGAGGATAGCGTAAAACAAGTTACTATTCTTCCCTTCACTTGCGAGAGAGCGTCATGCAGTCATCCAACTCCAATCAACAACTATCCCAATCTGAAACAGTCCTGATCTTGGATTTTGGAAGCCAATACGCTCAGTTGATTGCGCGGCGCGTTCGTGAAGCGGGGGTGTACAGCGTTCTCGTTCGACCGAATGCTCCCATCGAAGAATTGATGGCGCACAAACCAATCGGAATCATTCTTTCTGGAGGACCGTCGAGTGTTTCGGATGTTGGTGCGCCACGATGCGATCCCGCAATTTTCGATCTTGGTATTCCAATCTTGGGAATTTGTTATGGAATGCAATTGACTTCTCAAATGATGGGAGCGAAGGTCGAAGGTGCGCCGACGCGCGAATATGGGCGAGCGAATTTGGAGGTGCATGATTCCTCGGGTCTCTTGATGGGAGTCCCAACCAATTCAACCGTGTGGATGAGCCACGGAGATCAAGTATTGGAACTTCCCAAGGGGTTTCAAGTTCTCGCTTCCACTTCGACCTGTCCTTTCGCCGCGGTTGGTGATCCCAAGCGAAAAATTTTCGGCGTGCAGTTTCATCCAGAGGTCACGCATACGCCTCATGGAATGGACATCATTCGCAATTTTCTTTTTCGATCATGTGGCTGTCACGGAAACTGGCGGATGTCGGATTTCGTTACTGCCGAAAGCGATCGCATTCGCCAAAGAGTTGGTTCGGCACGAGTTCTTTGCGGACTTTCTGGGGGCGTCGATAGTTCGGTGGTTGCCGCATTGCTTGCAAAGTCAATTGGCCGGCAACTGGTTTGCATCTTTGTCGACAATGGTCTGCTGCGCAAGAATGAACGCTCGTTGGTCGAGTCAACTTTTCGAGATCACTTCGATGTCGATTTGAGAGTGGTCGATGCAAGCAAAGAGTTTCTTGGCGATTTAGAAGGTATTTCCGATCCGCAGGAGAAGCGTCGCCTGATCGGCCATCGATTTATCGATGTTTTTCGCGAGGCTGCGAAGACGATCGAAGGCGATGTCAAATTTCTTGCTCAGGGAACGCTCTATCCAGATGTGATCGAGAGTGGTCATGGTCACGCGGGCACGGCTGCGAATATCAAGTTGCATCACAATGTTGGAGGTTTGCCAGCTGATTTGGGCTTCGAATTGATCGAGCCGCTGCGACATTTGTTCAAAGATGAAGTGAGAACTTTGGGTGAAGTGCTCGGTCTGCCCGCGCATATTGTGTGGCGCCATCCTTTTCCTGGTCCAGGCTTGGCGGTTCGTTGCCTTGGTGCTGTGAGCGAACCTCAACTTCGCATTCTTCGAGATTGCGACGAAATCTTGCTCGAGGAAATCGTCGCTGCAGATTTGTATCGCAAGACCGATCAGGTTTTCGCAGTGCTCTTGCCAGTTCGAAGTGTCGGCGTGATGGGCGACGGAAGAACATACGACTCAGTTGTCGCTCTTCGCGCAGTGACCACTCAAGATTTTATGACAGCAGATTGGGCGCGGTTGCCATACGACGTACTGGCAACAGTATCGAGCCGATTGATCAACGAGGTGAAGGGTGTCAATCGTGTGGTCTATGACATTTCAAGCAAACCCCCAGCCACTATTGAGTGGGAGTGAGTTGAACAGGAATAAAAGCTCTCGAAGTTGCGAGAACTTTTCCAGCCTGAACTCTTGATTCTCTCTCGTTTTTTTTCTCGATTATTTTTTGCCGCCCGCGCCGTCATGACCATCAACGCGTCCAGCACCACCAGGTCCGGTGACTTGCCCTGCGCCACCAGGTCCGCCGACTTGCCCAACACCCTTTGGCCCACCAACACTGCCTGCGCCACCTGCTCGACCAACGCTACCGGCGCCACCAAGTCCGCCGACTTGTCCAACACCCTGTGGTCCACCAACACTGCCAGCTCCGCCAGGCATTCGAGGATTTCCACGTGGATTTCCTCGATTCCAAGCATTATTGATTCCGTGTGCGTTGAAGCCGCCAACTCCCAAATCGGTTCCAACTGGATATCCATAGAGGTCTGGATATGTGTCGGAGTATGAATTGTAATTTGATCCGTTGTAATAGCCGCCGTTCGCGTTGAAGTTGTAGTTGTTTCCAACTGGGACTCCATTGACTGCTTGCCCACCGTATGCACCTGCATAGTATCCGCCTTGAGCTCCTGCATAATTCCAAGGCATATTGACGCCGACAAGATTTGGATTATTCACTCCGACACCACCAGTATTAGCATATAGACCTGTGCCACCTTCATTGGGTCCATTGCCTTGGCTAAAACCATAGTTGAAGTCAAGACCAGTTCCGTGTGGTTGTTGATCCCATACTTGGTGCAGAGCATCAAGATGTTGGTAATACGCCATAGTTTGCTGGGTGTATTGCTGATTTGCGGCCGCATAGCGCTCGGTCTGTGCACTGCGCTGCTGTGCGGCATATGCAGGTGCCCACTGCTGATATCCAACGAGTTCATTCTTTGACTGCAAGTATGCGGAAAGAACTGAGACTTGTTGAAAAAGTTTGTTCTGAGCGTTCCATGATTCCTGCGCCAAAGTTGTGGTTGCAGCAACATCAGTTGTCAGTTGGTCAAGATCTTGGGTCGTTGGTTGTGGAGTTCCAGCCATTTTTTCATTGGCAAGCGCTGCTTGGTAACCCTGATTGAACGAAGTGCCAGCAGGAGGCGCAGTAATTGAGGATGAATATGTCTGGAAGCCATCAAGCAAATTCTTCTGTTGCATATACGCATTCATCGCCTTGATGCGGTCTTGTGTATTGATGCGCATACTTCCGATCGAATGCATCATTGTGTGCAAGGCGTTGTATTCAATAGTCAAATTGACCAATGCGGTTTGAACTTGAGGATGGGTTTGTGGCGAATCATTCTGCGAATCATTCTGCGAATCATTCTGCGCTATGGCCGATGTCGAGAAAATGAGAGCGATTGAACTTGCAACGATAAGAAAGCGCTTGGTAGACATGCACGGATTATAGCCAAATGTTCTGCGCTATTCTTATTGTGGATCAGCACTATTCCAATTGAAGTTGAACCAATGACCAATGACTATTCCCGACGAACAATTCTGCAGATGCTCTTTGCCGGAACCATGGGAGCGCTCGGTGCAGATATGAAGAATGCTCGCGTTGAAGGCCAAGACGTCGCCACACCGTTGCCCAGCGTGAAACCAATTATTCCCAACAGGATCAGCGTCGCTCAGTGGTCATTCCATCGCATGTTCAAAAGCGGCGAGTTGTCACCTTTGGATTTTGCATCCTTCGCCCATAAATCCTGCGGCGTGATGGGTGTGGAGTATGTCAATTCTTTCTATAAAAGTTTGCCGTTGGACGGTTCGTGGGTTGCAGAATTGAAAAAGCGCGCCGACGACATTGGCGTGACGAGCGTGCTGATTATGTGTGATGGAGAAGGTGATATCGGCGATCCAGATGTTGCTACGCGGTGCAAGGCTGTCATGGCGCATCAACGGTGGCTTGATGCCGCAGCAACTTTGGGATGTCATTCGATTCGAGTCAATGCACGAAGTGTGGGAAGTGCGATAGAACAAGCAGAGCGTTGCTCCGATGGTTTGCGTCAACTTTGCGCAATCGCTGCACCAATGAAGTTGAATGTCATTGTTGAAAATCATGGTGGACTTTCTTGTGATGGCGAGTGGGTTGCATCGGTCATCCGTGCCACGGCTGCTGCAAATTGCGGAACGCTTCCGGACTTTGGAAATTTTACTTGCGCTGATGGCACGAAGGCCGATCGATATGCGGGCGTGAAGGCAATGATGCCTTTCGCCAAATCTGTGAGTGCCAAGAGTCACGAATTCAATGCGAATGGCGAAGAAATCAATACGGATTATCCACGAATGATGGGTATTGTCCGCGATGCGGGATATCGCGGCTGGATTGGGGTCGAGTATGAAGGCGAAAAAATGGGCGAAGTTGCAGGGACCAATGCCACGCGCGATTTGCTGTTGAAGCAGGGGTGCGTTCTGTAATCCGCATCGATTTGCTTCTTCCATATATCTTTGGTGCGAATGCCTTCATCATCAAATTCAAACGCATATCACGCTTCTCCTACGGGGCAGCAACGCACAACTGCAATCTTGGTCACTGGTGCCGGCGGAGAGATGGGACATGGATTATTGTCGGCTCTTGATGCCGCACGCACGAGTGGATCGGTGGTGGGAGACGATGCACATCCAGCGATTATCGCAGTTGACATTCGCGAACTGGCTCCGGAGATTCGCAAACACTGCGACCAAACGTATGTCGGCGATATTTGCGACCACGCACTGCTTGAGCGACTCTTGGCGATGTACGAGATTTCAGAGATCTATCACTTGGCCGCACTTCTTTCGACGCGAAGCGAATTTGCACCAGAGACAGCGCATCAAGTCAATGTTGGCGGAACACTCAACTTGCTGCATCTTGCCGCAGAACAAGCAAGATCGCACGGACGGACAGTGCGTTTCTTTTTCCCAAGTTCGATTGCGGTCTATGGGCTTCCCAATCTTGCCGCCAAGCGCGAAGTAGGTGCAATCAGCGAAGAGAAATTCTGCGATCCACACACGATGTACGGATGCAATAAGTTGACTGGAGAACATTTGGGTCGGTATTACGATCATCACTACCGCAAACTTGCAAAGGATCGATTCGACCATCCTGTGGACTTTCGTTCGATTCGATTTCCAGGCATTATCTCGGCGGAGACAATGCCTTCAGGCGGAACGAGCGATTACGGCCCAGAGATGATTCACGCTGCAGCAGCGGGGCGGGAGTATCACTGCTTTGTTCGCCCTGATTCGCGCATTCCATTTATGACAATGCCTGAAGCGATCGACGCAACCGTTCGTTTGATGCGTGCCCCGAAGAAAAATCTGAAGCGGTCTGTGTACAACGTTGCAAGTTTCTCGCCAAGTGCGGAAGATTTTGCAAAACTTGTGCACCGCGCTTTCCCATCGGCCGCCATCACCTTCGAACCCGATTTGGGTCGTCAAACGATCATCGATTCGTGGCCAGAAACTTGCGATGATTCTGCCGCTCGTCGCGAGTGGGGTTGGAATGCGACCCATTCGCTCGAGAGTGCCTTCAGCCAATATCTCTTGCCGAGAATTGCCGGTCGCTACACGAAGTCTTCTGCGCATTGATTCTGCGTGGCGGATGTGGGCAAGCGATATGCTTATGACATGACGACGATGGCACACACAACTTTCCCATCCCGCACAAATGAGATTCTCGATTCGCTTCGCAAGAGTGGTCAGCTGAAGCACCTCCAGACAATCGAAGGTCCTATGGATGCGACTGTGCGGATTCGAGGTCGTGGTGAAGTTGTTTGCCTTTGCTCGAATAATTATCTCGGCTTGGCAAATCATCCAGAAGTGGTTGATGCAGCCATTGAAGGCATACGCAAATATGGCGCTGGCACAGCAAGCGTTCGATTTATTTGTGGGACATTCGATTGTCACGAAAGACTAGAAGATCGCATCGCTCGTTTTTATGGCGTCGAATCCGCATACACCTTTACGAGTTGCTGGAACGCAAACGAAGCGATTTTTCCAACACTCTGCGAACCTGGTGACATGATCATTTCCGACGAGCTGAATCACGCATCGATCATTGACGGAATTCGTTTGGCAGTCTCGATCAAAAAAGGTTTGCTTCGCGGGGTCTATAGGCACAATGATCCTGTATCGCTGCGCGAAAAATTGACCGAGGCGCGTGCAAATGCTGCGATGACTGGAACAATTTGGGTTGTGACTGACGGTGTCTTCTCGATGGAAGGTGATATTGCAGACCTGCCAGCAATTCGCAAGTTGTGCGATGAATTCGGTGCGCTGTTGGTTGTGGATGATTCTCATGGGACTGGCGTTCTGGGAAAAACTGGTCGTGGAACGCACGAACACTGGGAAATGCCAGCGACGAAAATTGATTATTTCACCGGCACTTTGGGCAAAGCACTTGGAGGCGCGGCAGGTGGATATATCGCAGGATCGCGCGCAGCGATTGACTTGTTGATCCAGCGCGGTCGACCGACATTATTTTCCAACGCACTTCCGTGCAGCGTTGCGTGCAGCGCGGACAAAGCGATCGAAGTCCTAATGCGTGAACCTCAGCGAGTGAACAAATTGCGTGCGAATGTTGAATATGCTCGTGAAGGAATTCTTCGTACTGGTTTTTCTGTTCTGACAAGTCCCACCGCAATTTGCCCAATCATCGTGCATGACACAGCGAAAGCCATCGCAATGAGTCGTCAGTTGCTTGACTTGGGTGTTTTCGTGATTGGATTTGGATATCCCGTCGTTCCCGAAGGCCACGCTCGTCTTCGCGTTCAAATTTCAGCTGCACATGAAACGCATCATCTTGATTCACTTCACGCTGCACTGAAAAAACTGAAGGGTTGATCGAATTTCAGTCCAGTCTGCGCCGAAAACATTTTTGCGCTGTGTATCTTGCAATACGTCGAGAAAGCTGGCTGATGATGACTGCAATGACAATGAACCAGAGTCCTTCGTGGACTTCAGTCTTAATAAATTCGCTGCCTTCAAGCAAGAAGAGAACAAGCGAAAGCGAAAAAACATCAAGCATTGACCACTCATAAAATGCATCCACAAATCTTCGGTGCGCAATATGTCCTGCGGGGGTCGCTGAGACGAGCCAAAACCACCATTCAAGCAGGATTGTGGTCACAGGCACAATCAAAAGTCCTGTCCACGCAAGGAGTGCAAGTGGGTAATGATGGTTCGTCCAGAGTGCGACGCAAAGGTCAAATATGCCGAAGGAATTTGATTTGAGAAGGAACTGATCGATCTCCAAGAATGGCAGGCTGAGCGCAAAGTAGAGCGCCACCATCGAGATCACCAGAGCGATGGGCACGGCGGAACCTTCCCATCCAATTTTCTGAGCAATGCGCAATGTGGTACCGGATTGCAAAGCAGGGGTTGGATTTATCTTGCGATCGCAGTGCATCATCATCAATGAAAGTGTCATCGACAGGACGACTGCACCGAGGAAGTAGTAGATGCCAACTTGCGTATCTGCACCGACAGCCCATTGATCGGATGCAACTGCAATGAGCAAGATGACGCAGAATGGATCCATCATTGACCACTTTCCAAGTATTCCCAAGATTCGAATCATTTCCGTCCTCAATTTTCCCGAAGGCAGAACCATCCAAGCAATTGTCAGCCCCATTAATTTCAAAAACGGAAAGACAACCGAGAATGCGATGATCAAGATTGCGATGACATACAGGCCTCCATTCCACATCAAATGGATGGAAGTGAGCAATCCATAAATGGTCGTGCCCTTGAGAAACATTGTCATTTCGATGAAAGGCACGCAGAGAGCAGTGATTTGCATCACAAATGCTGCAACGAGCATCATTGGGATCAGCCAGCCACTGCGACCCATTGCAGTCATCAATGTTTCTTTGGAATCTGCCAAGAGGCGTGAGAATATAATCGACAATAAACAGATGTCAAAGAACAAATAGGCGCACTGCGCTATTCTTGCATCCTTGATCGTTCGCCGAATCACAGAACCAATCCTTGCTCAGTGCGCGTATTTCGTCGCCTGCCCACGGACACGACAGGCGATCTTGGTCGACCCCGTTCGAGATCCGCTGCGATATGGCGCAATCGCAAGCGAAATTGGCCTGACAATTACAGCAATTTTAGAAACGCATTCTCCATCTGATTATATTTCTGGCGTCTGCGAGATGCTGACTGCTCATTCCACTCATGCATATCTTTCTGGCGAGTGCGATCCGCCACATTGGTATGCAAGAGATCCCAGTCGCTGGCAGCGCAGAGTGACATTTCTCAAGGATGGATCGACATTTTCAATCGGCGATTTGCAGGCGCGTGCGATCTTGACTCCAGGACACGCACCGGGAGCATTGAGTATTTCGATTGAACATCCGGCGAGTGGATTGCATGTTCTGTTGACTGGCGATGCGTTGTTGCCCGGTGGGGCTGGGCGGACGACTTCCGAAGCAGCTGGTGAATTGCGAGATTCGCTACAGAGATTTTCGAAATTTTCAGATGAAACGATTCTCTTGGCAGGACATCTCAGTGGCAGTTCGTGCGGCCGTGCAATCAACTTGCCTGGAGAAACCACGCTTGGGATTGAGCGCAGATTCAATCCAGTTCTGCGCGCGATTGATCGTGTTGATGAATTCACGGCTGAGACTTGCGATAATCAACCTGAACGCCCCACCTATTTTTCACGGATGGAGAAGTCGCATCACAGCGAGCAGCCAGCGCTGATGCAGGAATTACTCGCTCCTCCAGAACTGCCGCTTGACACATTTGCTCAATTCATTTCGTTCCCACGTACGGTAGCAATTGATACACGGCCGTGGGATCAATTTACATTTGATGGTGTGGCGGGCGCATTACATGTGCCATTCGATAGGTTTTTCGCTCCACTGATTGCAGCTGGTATTGCAAGTGATGAACGTGTTGTGTGTATCTGCGATCCTGAAAAGATTCGGGATATTGTGCGAGCGTTGCGTTTGGTGGGAATTGATCGCATCGATGGATGGATTTCGAGCGGTTCGTATGCAATGATTGACCGAGATTTAATGCCACTGAGTGAGGTTGACGATATTTCTCAGCACGCTGCTCATGCGATGTATGTGCGTGGCGAGTGTTTGATGCTTGATGTTCGCACGACAGCCGAATGGTTGCGCGGCAGAATCGCTGGCGCGAGATTGACCACGCTGTCTCAAATCACAGACCATATGGGAATGATTCCGCGCGATAAGTTTGTGATTGCATATTGTGCATCTGGTGGTCGCAGTTCGCGTGCTTGCGCATATCTGAATCGACACGGAATTGAATGCGCAACGCTGAAGGGTGGATATTGGCCTTGGCTTGGCAGAGATTTTCCTGTCGAAGGCGCAGATCAATCGATTGGAATCAAGACGTAGGAATCGAGCCACGGACACAGCCGCGGACACAGCCGCGGAATCGCATCAGTGAGCAGCCGTGGAAAGTCCTCTCGGGACTCAAACAGTCCTCGGCGACCGACACGATCCGGTTTGCGTAATTTTTTTGCAAGTGCCGTCGGCCGCCTGCGGAACTCGCCCGAGAGAACTTTCCAACGGCTAGACACGCAAGTGAAAGTGTGACTGACACAGCCACGACTACAGCCACGACTACAGCCACGGACACAGCCACGGACACAGCCACGGAATCGAGCCACGGAATCGAGCCACGGAATCGAGCCACGGAATCGAGCCACGGAATCGAGCCACGGAATCGAGCCACGGACTCGAGCCACGGAATCGAGCTACGGAATCGAGCCACGGAATCGAGCCACGGAATCGAGCCACGGAATCGAGCCACGGAATCGAGCCACGAACATAGCCACCGAATCGAGCTATAGAATTTTATCCCGTGACCGAAAGCGTTGGTTGAATCAAACCGCCTGCGACGGTGATGATCGAAATTCGACTTGCCACGCGTTGGCAAACACCATCCAATTCACTTGCAAGCTTTGGATTTCCGCGCCAGTTTTCCAGCGGTGTCCCTTCGTCACTATTGCGCCGTAAATCCATATGAATTGGAATCGCACCGAGGTATGGCAAATCCATAGTGCGCGCCATAACTTCCGCGCCGCCTCTGCCGAAGATGTCATATGTTTTTCCATCGTCGCCGATGAAGTAAGACATATTTTCTACGACTCCAAGCACCGGAACATCAAGTTGTTGAAACATTCGCACGGCTCGGCGCGCATCATCTTGAGCGACGCGTTGTGGAGTACACACAACCACCGCGCCAGTCAGCGGCAAGAGTTGCGCGAGGGTCAACGGCACATCGCCTGTTCCTGGCGGGAGATCGACGATGAGATAATCCAACTCGCCCCATTCCGTTTGTAGCGCAAGCTGTTTGAATGCGCCGTGCGCCATCGGTCCGCGCCAGATGAGAGCCTTTTCAGGATCGACAAGTTTGCCGATGGTGATTGCACGAATGCCGTGCACTTCAAATGGAATAAGCATCTCGTTTCGAATTGCGCCAGGAAGTTCATGAAGTCCAAGCATCGTCGGTGCACTCGGTCCATAGATATCGCCATCAAGTAATCCGACTTTCGCTCCCATTCGTGCAAGACCAACTGCGAGATTTACGCTGACTGTGCTTTTTCCAACGCCACCTTTTCCTGCACCGACTGCAATGACATGCTTCACATTCGGCAAAGGATTGCTTGGTGATTTATTTGCTGCGGCACGAACCTTCGCTGTGTATTCAACTGTCACCTGCGCAGCAGGCGCACCGATTGCAGATGCGCGCGCTTGCACCGCAGCTTCGACATCACTGCGAATGACTTCCTTCATTGGACACGCTGGCGTCGTCAACTCGATGCCGATCGTGATCTTGGAACCATCGATACGAACATCCTTGACCATATTGAGAGTGACAAGGTCTTTTCCCAAGTCGGGATCTTTGACAGTGCGCATGGCAGCGTGGATATCGGCGGAGGAAAGTTGCATAGAACAAAATGGTACGGTATTGCTGTCCCCATTTCTCGCTTTGAAGACAACTGTTCATGAAAGGAATTCATATGACACGCACTTCACTTTTTAGCTCTATGTTTGTTCTCGCAACCGCCGTTTCGATGGCTGGAATCCAACCAACCGCTTTTTGCGCGGGCGATGATGATCCAATGACCGCTCCAGATGGCGCCCCAAATGGCTCCAAAGATGCGCCGCCTGCAACTCCCAAGGCAAAGCGACCGCCACGAGGCGATGGCGGAAATGGCGGAACCTTGGCTGGACCAAAGGTTCCAGATGATGCAGCAAATGGAGATTCTTCCTTCGGCACCAAAGAAGGCAAGAATGGCAAGGCGGGCCAACGACAGCAAATGCAAGGCGGAATGATGGAAGCACGATTATTTATGGAATCGATGAAGTCAGTCGAGCCAATGCTCAGCGATGATCAACGAACGAAAGTCGAAGCGATTCGCGAATCATTTATGACCGAAACGAATGCCTGGCGCGAGGTCAATGGCGAGAAATTGAAGGCGATGGAAGACAAAATGAAAGGTATGCGCGGCGGCAAAGGTGGCAAGCCACCTGAAGGCGGACCAGGCGCAGGTGGACCAGGCGCAGGTGGACCAGGTGCAGGTGGACCAGGCGCAGGTGGACCAGGCGCAGGCGGACCAGGCGCAGGCGGACCAGGTGCAGGCGGAAAGCCAGACAAGGCGGCGATGGAGGAGATGCAAAAATTACGCGCAACTATGCCGAAATTCGAATCCACACGCGATCAAATTATGGCAATACTGACACCCGATCAGCAAGCAGAGGTCAAGTCAAATATGGCTGCTGCCCGTAAGGAAATGGAAAAACGTGGCGGACCAGGCGGCAAGGGCGGACCAGGCGGCAAGGGCGGACCAGGTGGCAAGGGCGGACCAGGTGGCAAGGGCGGACCTGATGGCGGGCCAGACGGAAAAGCTCCTCCATCTGCAGATCCACCAAAGGGCGATTACAAGTTTCCAGACTGAATTCAGTTTGAAATTAAAGCGACCCTGGGAAAATCCCTGGAAAAATCTCAGCAAAAATAAAAAAAGCGCGCTCTAAAAAAGCGCGCTTTTTTTATTCGATTTATCCGCCGCCTGAGACAACGATGTCGTTGTATGTCGTGACAACATCGGGTTTTCTTGCGTCCGGTCCCGTAAAACTTAATGTTGCATTAGCGGGTGTTGGTCCATCGCCTGTCTTGGCAAAGAAAATTCCGTCAGAACCAGGCGAAAACAAGAAGTATTGTCCTCGTGGGGTTCCGGCGGTGGCGTCAGCGAGTCCTGCAAAGGATCCCATCGCAGGATGTCGAATGAGTTGAGCGAGATAATCAGTTTTGTTTTCAGCAGTCCCCGTGCCAAAGACACTATTCACTGTTTGGTCAATTGTGAAATCTCCCAAGCCAGTTGAATTAAAATATGGAAGCAATGGTTGAATAAAAAACTGTGGGTTCGAAGCAAGTGCCCCAGTCATCAGCCCCGTCGGTCGTGAAGATCGGATGTATCCAATCGGTTGGCCCCACGCATCTATAAGATCCTGAAGAGGCAGAGTTTGCCCAACTTGTCCTGCTACTACTTTCAGTTGTGCATCTTTTGGGGTGAAAAAAGATTCGTATTGCTTGCCTTCGATACGCGGTCCACGACCGATGTTGATGGGATTGATCTTGATCTTTACTTGGCCGGTTCCAGTGGTTCCAGTGGTTCCAAAGGTGAATTCGTTACCAGCCGCTGTGGCATATGTTGGGTCGTCATTTCGTATCGCTCCACCCATTAAATGAAGTAGTGCGTTTTCGGTACCACTGATTGGAGGATTCACAGTTGCGGCAAGCATTGCTTCGGGCACAATCCCAGGGTAATAACTAAATTGCGTATAAAAAACATCGCAAGCCTTTGCGAATTCGTTCATCGTCGCAGTTGTGGAGGTCGCCTTTGCTTTCGTCGAAACCTTGCCAAGCGCAGGCAAAAGAATTCCGATGAGAACCATAATGATTCCGATCGCAACAAGGAGTT
>CAMBWI010000052.1 GCA_945871445.1 Singulisphaera sp. GP187
GTGCCGATGAGTTCTTCGGCGTCATCGTCAAGTTCTGCTGAGACTGTTGCAACAACCAAGAGAGATGAATCGTGGGCGCGTGCGGGCATTCCAGTGAAGTGGCAACCCGAACCTGCTTTCCCAAACGATCCAGCGAAAGTGCCGGGATACAAAGTGGGCGGAGAGTTTGTAGAAGTTTTTGAAGGACAACCAAGCAAAGTCACGCCATACCTATACGCCGATGTCTATGGGAGTCGCGTGGTCGATCGTGTCAGCGAATCGCTTGGATCCTTTGATCCCAAGACAATGAAATTAGTTGGAGTCTTGGCGGATGCGTGGCAAATTGATCCAGATGGAAAATGGATTCGTGCGCATATCAATCCACGCGCAACATTCAGCGACCGCAGCCCTGTGACGGCAGAAGATGTGCGCTGGACATTTTTAGATTTCATCATGAATCCTTTGATCGACGCGGATCGGACACGTTCGACATTGGTAGACATTTTTGATGGCGTGGAAGTGATCGACAACTTGACGGTGGAGATTCGTTTCAAGGATTCGCTTTTCACAAACATCTTGAATGCGCTTGGTATGTCAATCTTGCCGAAAAAGTACTACTCCCAGTTCGAGCCAGCTCAAATCAATCAATCGACTGGGATCTTGATGGGATCTGGGCCATTCATGATGGAGCGCATTCCATCAAGTGCACAGGATCTTTCCAGTCAGTGGACGCCCGGACAAGACATCGTGCTCGTTCGGAATCCAAACTGGTGGTATGGCCGCGCTCCACTTGAGCGTCAACGCTTTCGAGTCATCAAGGATGATCTTGCGCGCTTGGTTGCATTTCAAAACAACGAGGCTTCTCTTGTATTGCCGACATCGCCTCAATTCAATACTGTCCTTCGAGAGAATCCAGATTTTGAGAAAACCAACTATGCACTGAAGTGGGTGAATATGAGAAGTGGATATTCGTTTATCGCTTGGCAATGCGGGCCACGTGGCGAAACTGGGAAGACGACTCCATTTCGGGATGTCAGAGTCCGTCGTGCGATGACAATGCTTTTGGACCGTGAAAAAATGATTCGCGATATTTGGGATGGCATTGGAACAGTTGCGAAAGGTCCGTTCAATCCTGAAAGTCCCGCATCCGATCCTTCGCTTTCTCCAATGCCATTTGATCCAGATGCTGCCGTGAAGTTGTTGAAGGAAGCAGGATGGGAAGATCGCAACAATGATGGAATTTTGGAAGATTCAGAGGGTGCAAAGTTTGAGTTTGAATACACATATGCCACAGGCGGCGAAATCGGCGAGCGTATCGCTCGATTTACAGGCGATTCATTTCGCAAGGCAGGCATTGTGATGACGACACGGCCAATCGATTGGAGTCGATATCAAGACATCATCAAATCTCGTGATTTCGATGCGATTACGATGGGGTGGAGCGCATCTGCACCCGAGAGCGATCCCAAACAGATTTATCACTCTGAAAGTATGGCGAAGGGACGAGACAATTTCACGCAGTGGTCCAGTCCTGCGGCAGATGCATTGATCGAGCAAGGTCGACGCACGATGGACGAGCAATCGCGCATGCTCGTTTGGCATCAACTTGAGTCAGTGATTGCCCAAGAGCAACCGTACACATTCATTCGTGTTGCGCCATGGTTGCGATTCGTCAAACGAGATTTTGGAAATGTGCGGATGTATAAGACTGGGCTCTCGCCAGAAGAATTCTTCTTGTCTGGAACGTCTTCGCAGGCGAAACCTGCAAACTAGTCGAGCATTCACCGATGCTTCCGTACATCAGTCGACGACTGCTCTTGATGATTCCCACACTGATTGGGATGACCTTTATGGTTTATAGTTTGATCGCGCTTGCGCCAGGTGGATTTAGCGCAAGCGCATCTGCTGCAGCCGGAGGTGGAAGTCCTGCTGGTGGAGATCCGCGAATTGCAGAAGCCCGATTTCGAGATCGCTTCGGTCTTGATGAACCGTTGTTGATGCAATACTTGCAGTGGCTTCGGCGGGTATCGCCTGTGAAGTTTGGCGAACGTGCGCAGATTGACTCGACAGGTGAGCGCATCTATCCACCTGCGCACCCTCCAGAGATGATCGAGTTCGCCGATTGGATGGATCAAGATCAAGCGAATTCTGCCGCAAGTATTGCAAAGGCTGCGTTCGTCGCGGCGCCAACTGGTGATGCGGCTCGTTCACAATACCGAGCATTCACTCGTGAGAATCGCGCAAGCCGTGAAGCATTCGTCACATCGCTCGCAACTCTGCGAATCGCTCTTGCGCAGTACGCAGAGGCAACGGGGCAATCATCGCTTGTCGATTCACGTGGTGAAGTGCAAGGAAGCTCAGCGCAATCGCTTCGAATCGATAAGAGTGTTTCGCAGTGGGCAGCAGTAAAGATCGCGGCCGATGAGGCGTTCGCGCAGAGCGTGAAGGCGGCAACTGCGCGTGCTTCGCTTCTTGCTTGTTTTCAAAGCGCGCCATATGTGCAAGCTGGCGTTCCACTGATTCCAAGTGTTCTTTCAATCGGTGCGCCAGATTTGGGATGGAGCAGAACGAAGAATCGTCCTGTGATCAGTTTGATTCTGGAAGCACTGCCAATCACGATGTTGATCAATCTGATTGCATTCCCGCTGATCTACCTTGTGGCGATTCCTACGGGAATGTTGGCAGCTGCACGAAGAGGATCGTGGTTCGATGTGCTCAGCGGCGGACTCTTTATCGCTCTCTGGTCGATCCCTGTCGTGTGGGCTGGCGTACTGGCAATTGGATTCCTTGCCAACAATCAATATCTCGGACTCTTTCCAGTTGCGGGGCTGAGCGCGACAGATGCCTCATCGATGAGTTTTCTTCCTCAGATGGGAGCAAATGGATTCGAGCGTGGATGGTTGCTCGATATGGGTTGGCATTTGGTACTTCCTGTCGTTTGTTTGGTTTATGCGGGATTCGCAGTGCTTTCGCGGCAGACACGAGCTGCGATGTTGGACAACTTCAATGCAGATTATGTGCGAACTGCGAAGGCGAAGGGTGTTTCTCGTCGCGACATCGTGATGCGCCATGTCTTTCGAAATTCGCTCCTGCCATTGATCACTATGTTTGTTTCGATTTTCCCTTCGATGCTTTCGGGAAGTGTGGTCGTGGAAAAAATCTTCTCAATTCCGGGCATGGGGTCACTGATGTTGGAAGCGATCGGACTACACGATTCTGAAATTATGTTGGCCAATACGGTGATGATTGGTTGCGTGACTCTTGGCGCACTCCTACTTGCAGACATTTTGTATGCCGTCGCAGATCCGCGGGTGTCATATGCATGATCAGCCTGCTGCAATTTCTGGAGTGGAGGCAATGCGCGGCGTGGGCACCAGCGAGGCTCGTGGATTCTGGGCAGATGCGTGGTTGCGTGTTTTACGAAACCGCTCTGCGATCTTTGCAATCGGATGGATTGGACTCGTCGCCCTCGGCGCAATCTTTGCGCCAATTCTCGCAAATTCCAATCCACTATGGTTGGGCAAAGTCGGACCAAATGGCGAAATCACTTCGTGGACTCTCCCTCTTTGGAATAGTTTGACCGCAACAGATCTCTTGCTTCTCTTTGGATCGATCGCAGCAACCATCTTCATCGTCTTGCCTATCAAGATGCCTCGTGGCGAGCGCCTTGGAGTTCTTGCGGTCATCGCAGTTTTTTGGATGTTGAGTGTCGTTCTGGTGACACTCGCAGCGCATTGGTTGGACGAGCCAAGTCGTGTTGGCGTCTTTGGGAAGTTAGGGAAATGGATTTCTGACCCGCAGTTTGTTTTCCGCAGAATCATTCTTGTTGCAGCGATGGCATTGCCAATTGGCTTGGCATTTCTTGTGATTCCATTTCTGATTGCTGTACGTGGCAGAATTATTGTGATCGCAATCGCACTCGCAGCGGTCGCATTTGCAGCGGGTAGTCGCTGGCAAGCACGGCCAGTCGATTTCGATCGCTATGTCATTGATGAAGCGGCTGGTCGAATTCGTTGCGTCTATACATTGATTCCTTGGAGTCCCGATCGTTTGCGCAGTGAATTGATCGTGGTTCCACCAATGAATACAGTCGCAGAGGCTATTGCTGCGAAAGATGCCGCATCAGTGCGAGAGTCTCAGAGATTTGCCAGCGCAGTTGTTTCCGCAAACAAGGAAGGTAACGATGATGTTGCCCGACGAGCGCAGGAAGATCTTGGTCAAGTCGCAAACCAGCGCGCTTCGCTGCAGCGCGAATGGAAGCCACTCTTGACCAGCCCATTTGCTGCACACATCTTTCTCTTGGGTACAGATTCCAACGGCGCAGATGTACTGGCACAATTATTGTGGGCGTGTCGATTGTCAATCTCTGTCGGATTTGTCTCGACGGGAATCGCAGTATTGATCGGTGTGACGATCGGATCGATCATGGGATATTTTGGCGGCAAGATTGATCTCTTTCTCTTTCGTGTTGTTGAGATTTTTATGGCTGTTCCAGTCCTCTTCCTGCTGATCGTTGCTGCCGGCGTTCTTCCACGGAATACATATGTGATGATGGCGATCATCGGTTGCCTTTCATGGACTGGAGCGGCAAGATTCACCCGAGCTGAATTTATGAAACTTCGAAATCAAGATTTCGTGCAAGGCGCTCGAGCATCTGGATTACCTCTGCGTTCGGTGCTCTTTCGTCACATGCTTCCAAATGGAGTGACACCAGTCTTGGTTGATGCGAGTTTCGCTATTGCAGGCGCAATAATCGCAGAGGCAACGCTTTCATACCTAGGCCTTGGGCCAGATAATCAAGCGTCCTGGGGCAAACTTCTTTCCAGCGCAACGGGAATGACAGGAACTTTCGTTTGGTGGCTCGCAATTTTCCCAGGCGTTGCAATCTTTTTTTCAGTGCTTGCATATAACGTTCTTGGCGGTGCGCTTCGTGATGCGATCGATCCTAAACTGCGCAAGGCGGCACATTGATGAACTCTCAGCGATCGACATCCGACTCTTTGAAGGTTTCCAAACCATTGTTGCAAGTGGCGGATCTTGCCGTCTCGTTCGATAATGCTGGTGGAGGTCCGCGCATTCAAGCTGTTGCAGGTTTGAGTTTGACGATTCATCCTCGGCAAACTCTTGCAGTTGTTGGTGAATCTGGTTGTGGCAAAAGTGTCACTGCAATGACCACGATGCAATTGGTTCCATGTCCACCAGGTCGTGTTGATGGCGGAACAATTCTCTTTGGCGAACGGGATCTTCTTTCACTTTCTGAGCGAGAGATGTTAAAAATTCGCGGCGGCGAGATTGCAATGATTTTTCAAGAACCGATGACGAGTCTGAATCCCGTCTACACAATCGGCGATCAGATTCTCGAGGCAATTTTACTCCATCAGAAGGCGACACCAGATGAAGCAGTCGAAACCGCTTTGCGTGCACTTGATGAAGTGGGGATGTACACGCCAGTCGAAGGACGATTGCGTCGAGAACTTGCGGCGCTCAAAGCGGAAGTTGAATCAAAGCAGCGTCCACTTGCTGAACTTCTAGCGGCTGAAGGGTCGCTGCCGAATCGGCTGCGAGCTGCCCGAATGCAATTGCTTTACGATTATCCGCATCGATACTCGGGTGGAATGCGCCAGCGCGTGATGATTGCGATGGCGCTTGCGTGCAAGCCAACGCTCTTGCTTGCAGACGAACCAACAACGGCTCTTGATGTCACGATTCAAGCGCAGATTCTTGAACTCCTCGCGGATATTCAGCGCAAGCAGGGAATGGGTGTGATGCTGATCACTCATAATCTTGGTGTCGTCGCTGAAAATGCAGATGTTGTTTGCGTGATGTACGCAGGCCGAGTGGTGGAATATGCGAAAGTCGAAGAACTCTTTGCAAATCCGTTGCATCCATACACGCGTGGATTATTTCGGTCGATTCCTGGATTGCGTGATCTTCGCCCGCGATTGACGACCGTTGAAGATGTGGTGGACGATCCTGCGGAGTTCAAGAAGTTGGCGGGATATGAACAAGGGATTGTTCCTTGGTGGCCGTTTATGCCAAAGGAAAATCGGCCGACGCTCGCATCTGGTCGCGATCCGTATGCGCTTCACGAAATCGAACCAGATCGTTGGGTTGGTTGCTGGCGAACCCCACATATTGAAACTCATCCTTCGCGCAGAGCCGATTTGGATTATCGCCGTGGAGTCGTCGGTGCGGGTGCATCGGTATGAAAAAGAGCGCGAAGAAAGTTGCTGTAAAGAAAGCCGCTTCGAAGAAAGCTCCAGCGACGAAAGTTGCTGCAAAGAAAGCCTCGTTAAGTAAAAAGCCTGCATCGTCACTCTCGACTCTCGTTGAACCAAAAAAGCTTGCCCCAGACTTTTCGCTTGTCGATGCCGCTGGTGTTACGCACTCGCTCTCCGATTACTCAGGTCGTGCGGTGATCTTGTATTTTTATCCTCGTGATAACACGCCAGGATGTACTGACGAGGCGTGTCAATTTCGTGATCTACACACAGCCGTTCAGAAGTGCAATGGAGTTGTGCTTGGAGTCTCTCCTGATTCGCAGGCAAGCCACGCATCATTTGCAAAGAAGTTCAAACTTCCGTTTGTGCTACTCGTTGATGAGCCTGCTGCAAATGGCACGCCAGTAGTAAGCAATGCGTATGGCGTTTGGCAGCAGAAGTCCATGTATGGCCGTTCGTATATGGGAATTGTCCGAACGACATATCTGATTGGTGCAGATGGAAAAGTTGTGAAGCGGTGGGATAAAGTTTCTGTCACCGATCATGGTGCAGAAGTGCTTGCTGCGCTAGGCGAACTTGTTGGCGAACTTGGTTGATTCGGATTCGACTTCGCCTTGTTGGCATACATGGCAAGGTCCGCAATCGCCAGCCCAACTGCAACCAGAATCACTGTCAGCAATACTCCTGCAATTGAGAGTCGAACTCCCCACGCTCTCTTTCGCGCTTGCTCGAGTTTGTCAATCCACTCATTTGTCCAAATCGTGCCGCATTCCGGGCATTGCAACTGTCCTGTACTCAGAAAGTGTCCGCAGCGTCCGCACGCAAAGGCTGGTGCTTTGGCCAATTCTCGCATCTTTAGTCCAGAGACGACCAGCCATGCAACAATGGCAAGCATCAAGAGTCCAATCATCGGGCAAATCATTTATTTTATGATACAAAAATGAGTGGGCGTGGATCTCTACACTGCGTCAATGCAAGAAATCGAAATCAATTTTCGCAGACTTTCTCCACTTGCGACTGTACCGACGTATCAAACCGCACTCGCTGCTGGTATGGATCTTCACGCGGCGATCGAAGTGACTGTGACGATCGAACCTGGTGCAATTGCAATGATTCCTTGTGGATTCGCAATCGAAATCCCACCAGGATATGAAGGGCAAGTTCGTCCACGCAGCGGCTTGGCGTGCAAGTATGGGGTTTCGATTCCAAATTCGCCTGGCACTGTTGATGCGGATTATCGAGGCGAGATGAAAGTTGCACTGATCAATCTTGGGCCCACGGCATTTTCTGTGGAACCTTCAATGCGAATTGCGCAGTTGGTCATTGCGCCAGTTATCCGCGCACGACTTCGTGAAGCAAACGAATTGAGCGAAACGGCTCGTGGTTCGGGTGGGTTTGGTTCGACGGGTGTTGGTTCGACTGGCGGCTGAAGCGTCAGAGCGTTTTTGTCTATTCGATTTTCATCGCAGCGAAATCAAAGGCAACAGACTCGCGGCTGAAAAATGGCTCGCCAGATTCTGTGCCGATTCGACTTCCGAAATAAATGCCTGCAGCATCGAGCCAATCTGGAACTTTGCGATTCTTTTCGTTTGCGACAAATTGGCTGGCATACGCCAATACTGCTCTGCGTTTTGTTTGCGCAAATCCAGTCGTGTCAGCGATGATCGATGGCTGAGGCACGCTTCGCAAGTGAATCGAATAAAAATGGAAGAGATGTGGGGCGTGCCATGGATCGCCAGGCAAGTCGCATTTCGTAAATTTCGCAGCAAATCTTGCGGCTTCAATCAGAGCACACGCCGCAACATGATCGGGGTGGGCGTCTTCTGGATGCGGTGCGAAAAGTACATGTGGCTTGAGCATACGGATCGCACCTGCGACCACAGATCGCGACGCAAGATCATTGACAACTTCACGGTTGGTGAGTGGTAACTGCACTCGAGTCGCTCCCAAGATCTTCGCTGCCGCCGCCGCTTCTTGTACGCGGATTTCTGGTGAACCAAATGGCGTCGGTTCGCCATTGGTCATATCAACAAGGGTGACTTGATGTCCTGCAGCAGCAAGACGCGCAATTGTTGCACCCATGCCGAGTTCTTGATCATCTGGATGTGGTCCAAAGACTGCGATTCGCATTGTGCCACTCTATCAGCGCGTGCCGCCAATGCGACCATACAACTTGAGCAGATGTTTATTCATCGTACGCCAGTCGAAATCAACTCGAACGACTTCTCGCCCGCGTTCTCCCATTGCTCGCCGCTCATTTGGATGATCGATCATCCACTTCGCAGCTGTACGGAGTCCAACGCTGTCGCCTGCCTTGACCAAGAGTCCAGTGCGTTCATGCTGGCAGACCTCGCGCGCACCGTCGACGTCGTATGCGATGACTGGTTTTTGTTCCAGCATTCCTTGAACAACTGCACGCGGTAAGCCTTCTCGGTATGAAGGATGAACGATCACATCCATTGCAGAAATCCACGCGGGGATTTCGTTTGGCTCGACAAGCCCAGTCATCGCAACACGATCTGAGATTCGAAGTGCCTTCAGTCTTGCGATCAATCGCTCTCGCCACCAACCATCTCCTACCCAGAGCAACGCAACTTTCGGTGCGTTCGATTGGGACTTTCCAAGCAATTCAGCAAATGCATCGATCATGTCATCGTGACCCTTCAGCTCTGCCAATCTTGCAACGGTTCCAAGAACTATGACTGAATCGTCCCAACCAAATCGTGCGCGAAGTTCTTGACGCCGAGTGGGGGGTGCGAGGAAATGTTCTGTTTCCATTGCGCTGCGAATGGTGACATATTGTTCGCTTCGGCCGATTCCTTGCGCCTGCGCTTGAACTGTCATCGCATCGGCGACCGAGACAATCGCATGACAGCGTTGCGCAGCCCAGCGTTCGGCACGGATATACAGAAAGTTTTTCCACCACGGCTGATATGGATGAAATGCAAGTCCGTGAATCGTGTGGACAATCACAGGAACTTTTTCAGACCACGCAGCTTTTCGTCCGAGTATTCCTGCCTTTGAAGAATGCGTGTGCACCACATCTGGTTTCCACTTTCGAATGAGTTCTCGCAATTCTTGAATGCATCGCCGATCTCTCAAAGGCGCAATATGCCGAACGAGATTTGGAATTTCAAAGCGCTCGATGCGCGGGTCTGCGATCACTCTGGGCAAGAGTGATCCTTCTGGCCCATAAATTGGACCATACGCAAGAGCAACAGTATGCCCTTCATCCGCAGCGCCGATGCATGAAAGCACTGTGTTTTCCTGCGAGCCCCCGATAATCAGTCGAGTCGAGAGATGCAGAATTCTCATAATGCTTGCTCCGCAGATTGATCGATCGCTTCTGTAGCGGAGTCCAATTCGGCGGAGGAATCTGCGATGCCATAATGAACCCATTCCAAGCAGAGCCCTACGGGTGACATTGTTGGACCAGCGCACGCACGATCGCATGCTTGAAGAATTTCTGTCACCGATTCTGGCTCAAATCGTCCACGTCCAATTTCGACGAGTGTTCCAACCATAATTCGAACCATGTGATAGAGAAATCCGCTACCTGCGACATCGACGCGCACAACTCCAGGCGAAGGTTCGATGACCGAACAGGTATGAACAGTTCGAACCGTCGATTCGCGTTGATCTGGGCAATGCGCAAACGAACGAAAATCATGAGTCCCAATCATCAGCGCAGCGGCAGTTCGCATTCGTGAAATATCCAGAGGATGCCGACATTGCGCAGTCGTGCGACGCTCGAATGGATCTGCGCGTCCTTCAAGTCCACTGGGTCGTCCTTCGCAACCGTGACGCAATCGATAGGAATACCCTTTGCTTCTGCAATTTCGAATGGGGTCGAATGAATCATCTGCAGTCCACGCTCCTCGAACTTCCAGATCGTCAGGCAGTCGCGTATTGAGTGCCATCACAATTCGATCAACAGGAATTCGCGGATCAGCGATTGAAAATGCCGCAACTTGTCCGCGTGCGTGAACTCCAGAATCCGTTCGACTTGCGCCATCGACAGTCACTCTCTCTCGCATCAAATTCGATACAGCATCTGTGAGGACACCTTGCGCGGTACGCAGCGCAGGCAGGTTGGGCGGTTCTTGCCTTTGCCAACCGTGGAAGTCGGTTCCGTCATATGCGACGAGTAGTCGAAAGCGTGGCACGGTCCAAGTTCGCCCAGCGGGCTAGTGACCGAACAGAGAAGTGGGGGAGAGCATCCCTTTGTCCTCGAAGTATTTGAGCGCTTCATCAACACTGCGGAAAATCTTGGTCGCCGTTTCTGTGATGAATGGACTTGGATTTTTCTTCGGCTTCCACACCACATACACCTCTTTGGTGTGTTCGAATGCATGGTGCAGTTCGCGCTCGACACCGCTCGAAAGCGCTGGAACTCCACCGGCAAGTTCGGGCACAAGCGAAACAATCATGTCGCTCTGATCGACGAGTTTGAAATCACGCATATAAATTTGACCATCAATATCACCTGCAATATCCAGCACTTCACGAACAGGAAGACGCATCACAGGATTTCCTTCGCGCCCACCGAATGAGTGTGGATGAATTTCGACGAAGTCGTCGCCCTTGCGCGCAGCTTCGATGGCGCGGTCGAGCAACATTTTCTCGTCGACATCACCTGGATCGAAAGTGATGAAGTGACGCGCGAGCTCCGCGCGGAAGTGATTGATCTCCGCTAAGACATCGGGCATATCCATCACATGACTCATTGGAAAGGATGGATAGACCTTGCGCATATCGGGTCGTGTGATCAGACGCAAGCATGTTTCGACCGTGTCTTGATGTCGTCCGCGACTGAGAATATAAAAATTATTCGCACATCCCATCGCTTGCGCCATAATTTCAGTGGCGAGGATTTCTTCTTCGCGCCAAACCATGCAATCCTTCAGCGTCGCATCGATGACATGTTCTTGATGCAATCGATGATGCACTGTCTCGACATTATCGACAAGGCATACAAAGCAATTTGGTTCTAGCTTTTGCAGTTGGTCGAAATCAAATGCTCTGAAGAGTCCATGCCGCCATCGAAATGTGGCGTGCGTATTGACAATGACATTGGGATGATCGTTCTTGGGATGAGTTGCTGCGATCACATCCTTGAAGGCAGCTCTGCGCAGGCTGGCAAGGCGAGAAATAGGAAGATCCAAGATGCGACCTGGGGTCACATCGGAGGCTTCGTCGTACATCAATTCACCGATATTGAATAGTTCGATTCGATCGCCGCGTTCACCCGCGGCAGTCACAACATCCCGAAGATATGGCTTCTTGTCTACGCCAATTTGACCAGTGATGACTGCTCGCATAAAACGAGTATACGGGTCAAGGGGGTCAAGGATCAGCGAGGTTTCAACAACGCACAGACGTGAACTTCGATCGCGCGCCCCTCGCCAACGGCATCCACTTTCTCGTGGGTCTTGCCTTTGACATTGACAGAGTCCACAGAGCAGCCAATCAACCGTGCAATATTGGCGACAATTTCGCCTTTGTGCGGGCCGATCTTGGGTTGTTCGCAGAGAACTGTGCAGTCGATGTTGCCAATCTCCCATCCTGCTTGACGCATTCTGTCTACAGCTTCACGCAGAAAAATTGACGAGTCTGCGCTTTCATTCTTTGGATCGTTGTCTGGAAAGAGTTGACCAATATCGGGCAATCCAAGTGCGCCAAGGATTGCATCAGTGATGGCATGCAGCAACGCATCGCCATCAGAATGTGCAACAAGACCAGATGAATGTTCGATTTGAATTCCGCCGAGGACAAAAGATTTTCCTTTGCCAGCCGGCGGGCGAGCCTCTAAGCGGTGCAGGTCATAGCCATGTCCGACCCGCATCGTGTGATCAATCCTTCAATCGATTCGTAGGTTGCGGGCCGCCATTTGGCGAATTTGCTCCAGTCGATTGATCCTGGAAGTCCGGCGGAATCATCAGGGTCGGATCTTCGGGCATGTCTTCTGGAGCAGGGCGATATGTCACATCGATTCGCCGACAAGATGCTGGTGGACAAATCAATTCATTAGAAAGCGAACCGAATTCGGTCTTTGCTTCCCACATTTCCCACAGCATCTTGGTTGGTTCGACTCGCGATCCACTGCCAGAACCTTCGATGAATTTGAAGGTCAATTGTTTTCCTGCTGGAATATCCATCTTGAAAAACTTTTCTTGCGTGCGGGTATCGACGAGCGTTACAGTCACAGGTCGAGTTGGAGTGGAGATATAAACATAGCCACGTCCCGTTGTGGGCAAGATTCCCCCATCAGTTGTATAGCAACTTGCCAGCAGGATGGTTGCCATCGACAGCGAGATGATGCATTTCGAAATTGGGGTACGCATTTTCATATGTGGCTTGAAAGAGTCTTCCGAATTCGCAGTCTAGCAGTGGTTGAGCATTTGGCGGGCAAGGACAAGTTGCACGAATTGTTTGCCGCGTTCTTCGAAATTTGTGTACTGCCCATAACTTGCACACGCTGGAGAAAGCAACAAGATGTCGCCCGGCTTTGCCCGAGAGAAGGCGGAATCGATCGCATTCGTAAGCGTCCCACAACGCAACGCTGGCGGAGCAGGAGCCAACATTTCTTCAGTTGCACCGATCGCATACAGCCCCGCCAATCGTGGCGCAAGATCTCGGATGGAAGAGAGATCAATTTTCTTGTCAGAGCCGCCGACAATCAGATGAATCCGTGAGATGTCTTCAAATGAGGCGATCGCCAATTGAGTTGCTTCTGGTGTCGTTGCTTTCGAGTCGTTGAAGCAACGAATGCCTTGAATCGTGCCGACAGATTGCAGTCGATGTTCGAGACCTTGAAATGTGCTGAGCGCAGTATGCGCCAAGTCGATGCATGCTGGTTCGCCATCCAGTTTCGCACACGCAAGAGTGATCGCCAATGCAATTCGAGCATTTCTTCGCTGATGCTCTCCTGGGATGGAAAGCGAAATCGAATCCGCACTTGGAGCATCGCTTTCCCAAGCATCATTCCACCACGCACCAGCGGAAGATTCAGATGCGATTCGAATCGCGGTCGCGTTGCCTTCGACGCCGAATGAAGAAATGAAAATATCGTCAGCGGATTGTTCTCGGCGAATCTGCGCTTTGGATTCGATGTAGTGCGCGACGCTTCCGTGCCAATCAACATGATTTGGAGCGATATTGGTCAGTACGCCAATCGTCGGCGACCATCCTTTAAATCCACTCGCTTTCGAAAGCCACCAAAGTTGCGCGCTTGAAAGTTCGAGCACAGTCCATCCGCGATCTGAAATTGCCAGAGATCCCAAAGGATTCAAGAGCGATCCTCCGATATTTCCGCCAAATCGGACTTCTCGCCCTGATGCTCGCAGCGCACAGACGGTCATCGCAGTCGTTGTTGATTTACCGGCGCTGCCAGTAATCGCGACGACTCGATTTGTGCGAAGCCGCTGAACGCTTAAACAAATTTCCGATGTGACTGGAACGCCCGCGGCGCGCGCAACGTTGAGAAAACGATTTTCCCACGGGCAAGGAACAGCAGCATTCGCAACAACAAGATCAGTCTGTTGGAAATCAATAAGTTGATGCTCGCCCAGTCGAAGGGTAATACTTCCGTCTGCAATTGCTGCTGCAAGCGGGGCAAGCGAACTGCGCAGTTTTTCTTCGCTCGAAAGATCAGCAATCAACACTCGTGCCCCAAGCGAATGCAACCACTGCACCACGCCAAGCCCACCACCAAATTGACCAAGTCCCATCACAGTCACACGCCGACCTTCGAACCATTCGTCGGGTTGATGTTGAAAGAGCGGAGAATTCACGATTCGTTACCGTCGTGCAGCAGGCGTTCCACTGACAATGTCGTTGCCTTGCGCATCGATTCCAAGTAGATCTTCACGATAATCATCCGCACTTCTGCGCCGAGTGATTGGTCCATCTGCTGCCCCACGCAAGAATTGATAAACAATCTGCTGGTCTTCAGTCAAATTTTTCGCTTCACTTTCTGGCAACTTTCGGATGCGGTCAAACTCTTCGCGCTTATCGATCATCAGCACACGGCCACCATCAAGCATGACCATACGATCTGCAATCGTGAAAGCGGAATCCATTTCGTGAGTCACCACAACACTCGTTACGCCAAAGTTTCTGGTCAATTCCAAAATCAGCTGATCGATTTCAGCGCTTGTGACGGGATCGAGCCCAGCACTGGGCTCGTCATAGAAAAGGATCTTTGGATCCATCGCCATCGCACGAGCAAGTCCAGCACGCTTCATCATTCCGCCAGAAATCTGCGAAGGAAGTTTGTTGGCATGTTGACGCAATCCAACGAGTTCCAGTTTCATCTTGACAATCATTTCGATTGTTTCCGGCGCGAGATCAGAGTTCTCCTGCAGAGGCAGAGCAACATTGTCACCAACAGTCATTGATTGAAAAAGCGCCCCAGATTGGAAGAGAATCCCGAATTGTTTTTTGAGCGCATCAAATCCATCACTATCGAGTGATGCAATGTCTTGGCCAAGAAGCGAAATCGTGCCGCTTGTTGGCTGATGTGATCCGATCAACAAGCGCAGCAATGTCGTCTTCCCACATCCCGAACCACCCATAATGACAATGGTTTCCCCAGCTTTGATATCCAAATTGACCCCTGTCAGAACGGTTTGAGTGCCAAACTTTTTAACAAGGTTACGAACGGAGATTCTGATTTCATCGGTCGGCATAAAAATCCTCTATTGCTTTGGGGTTGAAGGATTCTTCGCAGAATCTTCAAGTGCAGATGTAGGGAAAGCAATATCGCCTTCCTTCGCATCGTGAATCAGCAGGCTCTTTAATTTCATCGAAAGGTTGCCTCCCGCATCGACTATTTCTACGTCACAAGTTGCGCGCACTCTGCCATTGGCAAAGTCTAATTGATAATCCCCGACAAAGCCTTGTTTGGCTGATGGCAACTTATTGGGTGCCGAACCTTGATCGAGTGATGCGCCAGTAAAGGTTCCGTATCGTTCCTTCACATCATCGAGAAACGATTTCGCATCCTCTGCCGTATTTCCCTGCGCAGCAGTGAGTGCAAAGTGAGATTGGAATTCAGAGATATCTCCAGATTCGCCATCTTTTAGCGCAGCCTGCGGTCCAGTCAAGATCGGCATGATGACCAAGTTGTATCCCTGAAAGGAGGCGCCAATCTGCAGCGCGGTTCCAGCCAAGCTTATGGCGATCGCTAATATCGCGATCCAACGACCAGATAAAGAACGATCCTTTGTCGTAAAAACAACCGCGATTGCACCAGTCACTATTCCAGCGATCGTTGTAACTGGGCAACAAAAGATAAGCGATAGAATCAAAGAGGTGATCGCAAGTCGACTCACAGTGCGAGGCTGGCTGAATTCTTCTGGAGTTGAAAGTGTGGCAAATGTCATTACTTTGGCAGAGTATCAGGCATTTCCGAAATGTCTTTGGGGGGGAAGACCAGAGGCGTCTGTCCAGTTGCCGAAGTTGAGTCGCTTGGAATACTGATCTCGATCGAACGAATGCGGATGGTTGGAAGAAATGTCTGCGAGTCCGTCACCAAATCCGTCGTCATCGATGCCACGGTTTGGATAGTTGGGGATTCAAGCACCATCCGAAATTGCGCCGTGGACTTCATCGACAATGCGATTTCTGTCTGTGTCAGGCTGGTTGTCTTCAGTGGTCCGAATCTTTCACGCACAGTTTGCTGGAAGGCAAGTAGCGACTTGGGATCAACTCCAGTCCACCAAGCTCCTGGGTCGACAGTTCCAGTAAGAAATTGTTCCATTGCGATGCGAGCTTGAGAGTGCATCGATGCTCGACCAGCAGATTCGAAGCGATTTCCAATCCCCCAAGAGAGAATTCCGATTACCAAACTGGTGACCGCACAAGTCAAAGCAAGCCGACTGCCACCCAAAGTTTTATTGGATGCGCGGATACGAACATAAGAGAATATGCCTGTCGTCACGCCAAAGATTGCAGATGCTGGGCAACACGCCAACACAGTAAAGCCAAGAGCAATCAGCGCAATTGGATCTGTTCGAGTTGGCTTCTGTCCTTGCTGATTTGGTTCTTGAACAAGCGATTGTTTCGGCGATTCAGTTTGGGTCAGGGGCAGAGTCCCCAGCCAGCGAGAAGTATTGAAAGATCAACACCATCAACTGCACCGCTTTGATTGATATCGCCTGTTCCAGAGCCATTCCAGTTGGCGAGAACATCTGAAAGGTCGGCGGCGTCGACATATTGATCGTTATTGACATCGGCTGGGCAATTCACAACGCACGAAAGAAGTATTGATCCAGATCCTCCCGCAGTTGCACCGCCGACTCGGATGAAATATGAATTCCCGATGACTGCGTTGAAGGTTGCAGACGAATTTCCGTTGACGCATCCTGTGCCATTGTCATTGCATCCAGCGACCGCAGATGAAGTTGTTGGGCAATTCGTATTGGAGACATATGCAACAACCCGCGTGTCGAACGTCGCAAGTCCGCAGGTCGAGAGGGTCGTCAATCCTGTGCACGAAGCGACATATTTGAACCAGACATCTTTGGTCAAGATTCCGTCGCTATTTGCGGTGCAAATGGAAGGTATTGTGAGTTCTGTGTCAGTTGCATATGTACTGTTGAATGCAGTTGTACCAAGAGCCACAGTGATCGCTCCAATGCATTCGTCATTGGCTGGAGGAGGTGGTGTAGCAACTACAAATACGCTGACATCGTCGATGTACCAGTTGTCACCGGTGTCATTGCCATCAGTACGGAAGCGAAGCCGAAATTGATTGTGACGAGCAGCGGTTGGAAGTGAATGGGTGTATGAGGTGAAGACGGTTTGGTTGACCCCATCTGAAGTCAGCGTATTGAGCACGATCCAATCAAGTGTGTTGTTGAAATATTCAACGATTAGTGTTTCACCTGCTTCAACACCGCTTCTTTGAACTTTGTATTCAGCAGTTGCTGTGTTCGTGCCACCTAGAAGAATGAAATTCGTTCGGACTTGGTCGTCGTCATAGAGAGCTGAACCAGTTGAATTGATATTGAGCGAATATGGTGAGCTTGGTTCATTGCTTGCATTTGTATTCACTGCACCGCCATCGTTGTAAGTCCATCGAGCAGTGGTGAGTGTTGTGCTTGCGAATGGTTCAGTGAATGGCGGTGTCACAGGAACTGGTAGCACGAAGTCGCAGGAAACTTGCCCAAGATAAGTTGTGACTTCAGAAATCGTCTGAGGATCAAACTTCAGATTCGTTCCTGAAATACCGCCACAACCTCCCAAACTAGCACACATAATGTGGCATGCCGCCGCGCCTTGTGCATCACAGTGTGTCGCATCCCAATTATGTCCGAGCTCGTGTGCAGAAAGCGCAATGCGAGAACTCAGCGCCGTCGTGAAACGACTCTCGACGACACCGTACTGCGCGTCATTCGTAGCTCTGCAGACCACGCCGAGATATGCGAGTCCGATGGTTCCACCGGCGAAGTTGTAACCCGAGAACATATGAGAGATATCGCGGAAAATTCCAGATTCAGGAGTAGAAGCCCACTTCGTTCCGAATTCAGTGAGGCGTCCGTCGATGGTCGTTGTCACATAAGGATCATTCACATCAGCGCGAATCACGAGTGTTCCAAGTTCGAAGATGATGTTGACATCGCGGTCGTAGATGACATTGACATTGCTGACGATCAACTCGATGTCGTTGACGGTGCTTGCAACATTCGAACCATTTTTGACATAGAACTCGTTGTCTGTTTCGCAGGCCAGTTCCACATTAGAAGGAGTTGTTCCTGCAATGCCGCCTTCATTTCCTGCAGTTCCCGCAGCAATTGCTTGCGAGAGAGGTGAACGATATTTTTCCATCGGGAAACCATGTTGGCCAAGCGCACATCCGCGACCATCTGGAATTGCATCTGCGGCAGAGTAAGAAACATGCTGTGCATTTCGAGCAAGTTCGGGGCGGAAATCACTGAGCGGCTGAACGACCCATGTCGTTTCGTCTTCGAGCTGAAT
>CAMBWI010000053.1 GCA_945871445.1 Singulisphaera sp. GP187
CGCAAATCGTCGCGCATTCCCTGTGGAACACGGATGATGTACTGGTTATAAATATGGCGCGCAGGCGCGGGAATCTTGTATGGGAATCGCATCGCAAAACCACTCTTGCCCTGCACACTGAGCGGTGTTCGAGAATCGCTCGCGCCCGCTGCTGCAAATGCGCCATCATAAAACGCAGCGTTGCGTTGACGGCCAGCATGCCAAGCTTCTAAATGCCGCACTTTCACGCGTAAAATCGCAGCTTGCAGCGCATCCAAGCGACCATTCATCCCGACAGACTTGTGAATGTACTTCACACGGCTTCCGTGCACGCGCAACATCTTCATCGAATCAGCAAGATGGGGGCAATCCGTCGTGCACATTCCTGCATCGCCAAATCCACCAAGATTTTTCGATGGGAAGAAGCTCCACGTTGCAATCGCTCCGCGCGTTCCAACTGGCGCGCCTTGCGCATCACGCGATCCAATCGCCTGCGCCGCATCTTCAATAATCGCCGTGCCGAGTCGCGTGCCGAGAGTATAAAAAGCATCCATGTCCGCCGATTGACCATAGAGATGCACTGGCATAATCGCTTTGAGTTTCTTGCACGACTTCGCGGCTTCCGCGGTCAGTGCTGGGCACATGTTGTATGTCACTGGATCGATGTCGACCCACACTGGCTTCATTCCGATGCGGGCGACTGCGCCGCCGGTTGCGAAAAATGTATACGACGGGCAAAGCACTTCTTCACCAGGCTTTCCACCAATCGCCAGTAGCGCCAACACGATTGCGTCTGATCCGCTCGTGCATCCAATGGCATGCTTGACCGAACAGTACTCTGCGATTTCCTTCTCGAAAGCCTCGACTTCAGGACCAAGGATGAAAATCTGACTGGTGATCACGCGGGCAACGGCTTCGTCGATTTCCTGCTTGATTGCTTGGTATTGTGGCTTGAGGTCGAGAAGTGGAACGACTGGATTCGTGCTCATTATGGCTCCTTATAAAGTGGCATCAAAGAATAGCAGATGAGACCGTAGACTCCCAATCCTAATGACTGCAGTCTGCATCTATTTTCAAGTCCACCAACCTTATCGGCTTCGACAGTATTCGGTCTTTGATAGCGACCCATTTTATTTTGACAATGATGCGAATGCATCGATTCTGAAAAAGGTTGCCGATAAGTGCTATCGACCTGCCACGAAACAAATTCTTGATTTGGTGCGCCGGCATCAGGGGCGCTTTCGAGTTTCGTATTCCTTCTCTGGAACCGTACTGGAGCAATTGGAACAGTGGGCGCCAGATGTGATTGACACTATGCGCGAACTGAAAGAAACAGGCGCATGCGAATTTATTGGCGAGACAAGCCATCATTCTCTCTCGTTCCTCTTTTCAAAAACCGAATTCAATGCGCAGATTGCCAATCAAGAAGATCGACTTCGCAAACTGTTTGGCGTGACGCCGACCGTCTTTCGCAACACGGAATTGATCTTCAACAACGAACTTGCTGGACATATTTCTTGGCTTGGAAAGCACAAGGCGATCTTGTGTGAGGGGGTGGACCGAATTTTGGGGACGCGGTCTCCAAATTTTGTGTACTCACCACCCCCACGAGCGATTCCTGCGGGAAGCAATGCCGTCAAATTGCTGCTGAAAAATTATCGCCTTTCGGATGACATCGCATTTCGATTCTCAGATCGCAACTGGGCAGATTGGCCCCTCTCTGCGGAAAAATTTGCCAAGTGGGTGAATCAAATTAACGGCAACGGTTTTCTCTGCAACTTGTTTATGGATTACGAAACACTCGGCGAACATCAATGGGCCGAGACGGGGATCTTCAAATTCCTCGACGCGATGCCTGAAAAAATCTTCGACGTGAACCCTGGCCAGAACACCTTTCTGACTCCATCGCAAGTCGCGGACATTCATCAACCCGTCGGCGAGTACAACGTCGATCGGCCAATTTCTTGGGCCGACACAGAGCGCGACATCACCGCGTGGCTTGGAAATCCACTGCAAGACAACGCTGTCGCGGAACTCTATCGATTGGAAGAGGCTGTCAAGCGCAAGCACGAAGCTGGTGACGAGCATGTCTTAGAAGATTGGCGCAAGCTGACCACAAGCGATCACTTGTATTACATGTGCACGAAGTATTGGTCAGACGGCGATGTGCATAAATATTTCAGCCCGTATGAAAGTCCATACGACGCATACATCAACTTTATGAATGTGCTGGACAACTTGCGAAGTCGCGTGGGTGGCTGAATCCCGAGTGCTTGTTCGGCAAGGTTGAAAACCAAACGACTGAAAACCAACTACTTCTGTGATCTTGCCACATCACCCATTTGGCATTAGCTCTTTCACCGTAAATAAACTCTCGAACGCAATGCCGGCGGCTTCGATATTTTCTCGCGCGCCTTCCATACGATCGATTGTGGCGATGATGTGGGTCACAATGCCACCGAGATCTTGAATGACCTTCGCAGCTTCGAGCGCTTGACCGCCAGTGGTCGCGACATCTTCGACGATCACAACTTTGTCGCCCGCAACCAAGACGCCTTCAAGTTGCTTGGCGGTGCCATACTCTTTTTTCTGGTTTCGAATGAAAACACAGGGCAATCCGCTTGCCATACTTGCTGCGCTGACGAGCGGAATCCCACCGAGTTCCGCGCCTGCGAGACGAGTTGTTCCCTTGGCAATCGATGCGGCGAACATTTGTCCAAGTTCTGCCAGCACATCAGGCTGAGTGCTGAAAAGATATTTGTCGAGATAAAAATTGCTTGTTCGACCACTACGCAGAGTAAAAGTCCCTCGCAGAAGTGCGGCCGAAGCGATGCGATGCGCGAGCTGAGATTTATTCATAACCCCATCTTACTAGGCATATCTCCAGCCGTTTTATCTTTGCTCGCAGTGCGAATACGTTTCGCGATTCCCGGCATCACGCCAATTCCAAGTGGCACGACAACCACCAAATCGAGACAGCGATTAATTAATTCTGCAGCAAGCCCAATGTCTGTCGTCCATGTTGCGAGCGCTGGGCCTGCAAGTCCGATCGCCCATTCTCGCACACCTAGTCCATTGCCTAAGAATGGAATCATATTCGCCGCAGCTGATATACAAGCTGCAGTCGCTGCACTCTCTGGAGACAACTCCACTCCAAGCATTGCAAAGACCACTGCATATCGAACAGCCCACGACAGGAGATCGATCCAACGCCAGAAGATTGCTTGAAGAAATCGACGCCAAAGAAGATGCTCGGGAATCAAGAATGCAAGACCACAGAAAATCGGCAGCGCAGCGATGATTGCACCAATCGCACGCGCCGAAGTGAAGCGAATCATCGCCACTGCGAGTGCAAGCCAAAGCACAGTCACAGCACAAATCACAGCAGCTTCCACGATCGAGAGCACTGACCTGCGCATTGGTATTGCATTGACAAGTTCTTGATGGACGACGCGACCGACCAATCCCGGACGCATCGGCAGATAATTGAGCACCGAAGATGCGGCGATCAACTTCCCCATTTCAAGAAATGTGATGCGTCCAAATGGCGCAACAAGAGCATAAAACATTCCACTTGCACCTAAGAGATTTCCGATCGTTGCCGCAATCGCCCAGGCGATCAACCATCCATCAGGTCGAGCGATGACAGCGCGAAGTTGATCCAGTGTCGGCGCGCTTCGCACGATTGCAGCGATTGCCGCCCCCAAAAGAGCAAGCCCTACAACAAATCCAACTATGCGCAATACTTTCTTTGATTGAGAAGTCATGCTGCGGGAATGTAGCTATTTGTTCTGGCGTTCTTGCCGAATTTTTTGTTCTTCCTTGATCTTTTCGAGCGTGCCTGCAGCGGCGCCCAAAGTTGCGCCAATCATTTTCTCATCTGCACGAATCGCTGCTCGCTGAAATCTCGAAGCCAACACTTCGACAATCAATCGAGCAAGTGGATCCTCTGTGCGTAGCGCTGCTGCGAGTTGGCCATCATCTTGAGTGAAACAATAACCCAACAAATATGCGCAGCGAACATCGACTGATGTCGTCGCGCGAGCAATATCAAGTACGGCTTCAAATTCTGGAATATCACGAGGCCCGACAAGCAAGACCCAACTCTGGCCCTCTGGAGGAAGTTTCGCAAATCCTTCCGCAACTGCTTTCCATGCGGCAGACCCGATCTCTGGATCTATTGTTTTTTTACTCGCAGCGAATGCCAAGAGAACAAGGTCAACTAAATCCAAATCAGTTTTTGGAGATGCGACCGAAACGATTTTCGACGACAACCACTCGGGGGTCACCCGAACACCGTTGACATGAATCGATTGAGCAGAGGGCTGTGCCCCAAAGACCCCAACCGTAAATGAACCAGCGCTTGCATCAAAATTCGATGCGCCACGGATATCCACAATTCCCCCTGAAAGTGGATCTAGATTTATTCGCAGGCCAACCTCTGTCCATGCCATATCCCAGTTCATAGACATAGATTCATCGGGGGCGAGTTCGATCGCTCGGTCGAAAGGGATGACCTGTGGCACAAGACGGTCCACTGCAGGATTCAACGCCGACGAAATCCGAGGCTGCAAGAGAACGTGTTGCTTGATCGGTCCGGCCAGAGTGATCGCCAATGGGATAACGGACTGATTTTTCAAAGTCAGACTGTATCGAATCGGATCGAATGGATCGACAGTTACTTTTTCCGGAACGACTTGAAACAAAACTGGAGATGCGAGATCAGAAATGTACTTCTCCATAAGCGACGGAATTGATGCGGTTACTCCATCAAGTTTTCCAACCACTTCGCTTGGCGGTATGCCTATCCCCAAGATTGCCTTCAGACGGCTTGCTGCGAAGAGACCAATGAGAGAACCTGATCCGTTGCGAGCGATATCGAAATAAATTTTTGCGGCCCCCTTCTTGTCGCCAGTCGCTGTAAGAATCTTTGCACGAATCAAGAGTGCCGCCGGTTGGGTCGATACAGATTGGTTGATGATTGCAAGCGCTCCAGCAGCATCTCCACTTTTCAGTTTCTTCCAAGCACTGAATCGGATCTTGGTGTCATCACTGAATGGAAATCTGCGCTCGGCAAGATCGAGCAACCCTTGTACGGCGGAAACATCCGCGTCAATGAGGGCTGCGGCAGTCGCTGTATCAAGCAGCTCCTTTGCGGCGGACTCCGCTCTTTCACGAATCATAAGAGCAATTTCTGGATTTGCTTTCGCGGCTTCGTCATACTTTCCACGCTGATCTTCAGGATCGTCAGATTCTGCCTGAGTCGTCGCTGTTGCGATCATTGTTGCGATTGAACTTGCGAGGCCAGAATCGTTTGATTCTGCGCGAATTGTCGCGTCAGTCATCGCCAATAATGTAGAAAGCTGAAGATTCACAGACTCGCATTGGGCTCTCATCAATCCCGGATTGTTGGATTGAATTTCGTTGGTCTGTTTCAGTTTCAAATCGTAAACAAACTGAGACAAGACTTGAATTGCATCGATCGGACGATCCGCACCCCAAAGAGATAATGCGTAATCGCAAACGAGTATGTTCTGAATAGGACCCACGTCACTTTTCAAGCGCAAAGACTGAATTGCGATTTTATAGACGCGTGCCGCTGATCCATATGCACCCTCTTGAAGCAAGAGCGCGGCGAGACGACTCCAAGAGCGAGTCTCAATTGGATTCGCCAGAGCTGCGGCAACCAACAATTCACACTCACCAACAGGATCGTCAATTCGCTCATTGATAAATCCAGCGGCGGTCTCTGCTGCCGCAGGAAATGCGGCAGAGAGAGTCAAACTCTGCATCAAATAAGTTCCAAATGCGTCAACATCGCCTATGCGTGATTCAAATAATGCGAGGTCGAATGCGATTCGCGACGCAACAGGAGTACGAATAATTTTGATCGCCTCTGGGGTGAGGTACTTTTGAAATGCCTTCACTCGCTCGGCGGCAGTTTCGCGTCGATCGATATCTTGCAAGATTCTTCGAAGACGCAAGACTTGATCGTCGGGGCATAATTTGACAAGACGCGCAGTTGCCTCATGTGTGATTTCCGACGCATACGGCGACATGTCACCCGAAAGGCTGGCAAGCGCCAGCGTCATCCGCCAAAGGTCTGCGTTGTTTGGCTGCAATAGTGTCGCTTTGCGGCTTAAAACGATTGAAGCTTCAAGTTCTGATGGCGAGAGGTCCGTTGGCGAAACCATCACATACGCTTCACGCATCAGCATATTTGAAAAGCGCAATCGAGCACCTTCCTCCAATGAAAGAACTTGCGGCGTGAGATTTTCCGCTCCAGATTGCGTACCAAAACAAACGGCAAGAACAATCGCCAACATATCCAAAGTGTAACCTCTTTGCGTTACACTCTTCCACCCGTATGAGTATGAATCGCATTATCATCTCTGGAGTCTTCGCAGTGGTCGGGTCGCTTTCAATTGCGCCGATTGCATTTGCGCAGTTGGCGGCCACAAGACTCTCAGAAAAAATCACTCAGAGCACTTCGATCGATCCAACAACCAAGGTAGAGATCACGAAATTTATTGAACAGTCGATCAAAAATCTCAAAAGTACAGATTCGTTGACTGTGCGAAGGGGGCGAGAAATGATTGTCTCGGCGATGACAAAGCAAAAGGTCAGCCCAGCATTTCGACCGCTTTTTGCAGCGATGATCTTGCCAGATCTGAAGAAGATCATCTCTGACTCTTCCTCCTTCCAAGCGACCAATGCTCTTGAAATTGTAAAGGCGCTTCAATGCCCAGATTCGATCGCTTTGCTTGCAGAGCAAACTGCAACAAAGAACCAACCAAGCGCTTCTTTGCGACTCGTTGCTGCTGGAGGACTGGCAAATTTGCGAACTCCAATCGAGTTGACGAGTGGACAGGCCGACGGCGTTTTAAACATCATCGCGTCGAGTGCAGTAAAGGAAACGGATTGGATGATTGCCGCATATGACCTTCAAGCACTTTCGACATTTTCGACTTCGCCACAAGTGCCAAAGACGAGTCAAACCCTCGCACGGACGGCGCTTGTGAGAACTTTAGGAGCGATGGTTGGTCAAATTCGCAAAGGAACGACAGAACCAGAAATGATTCGCGCAGTGAATCGAACCCTTGCCATTTATCTGAGGGACCAAGTTCCTTTGGCGACCCAAGCCGATGTTGCCGCACTTATGAAAGCATTGGAACCGACGCTCAAAGAGATCAAGACCTTGACCGTGCCCAACGAAAGTCAATCGCTCGCCGATGCATATACACAAACCAACAAGACTGTCGACACTATTTTTAAGACATTCTTGGGCGGTAAAGACAGCGCATCTGGTGGTGGCGCACGCAGCAATAGTGCGAGCGCCAATCCCCCTGCGCAGAAATAGTTGCGCGTCGAATTCTTGAATGCGTACTCTCTCCTGAGATGCGCTGGATCATCGCCTCTTTCACGATCATTGTGATCATTGTGCTTGCGAGCGCGCTTATGACTATTGAGCGCTCTCGCCTCCCAGCCGAAATCAAATTTGCTAGCAGTGATGTTTTTACTCTTGATCCACAGCGGATGAGTTATATGCAGGATCTTCGCATTTCGCGATCACTCTTCGATGGACTTTGTTCGCATGATTCTCAAACTGGTCTTCCCACTCCTGGAGTTGCAAGCAGCTGGGAAACTTCCCCAGACGGGAAGACTTGGACATTTCATTTACGCCCTGACGCGCGCTGGACAAACGGTGACCCCGTGACGAGCGTGGATTTTCGAAATGCATGGCGGCGATTGCTTTTGCCAGATACCGCGGCTGATTATTCCGAACTGCTTTTTCCAGTGCAAGGCGCGCGCCAATTTTTTGCGTGGCGAACGAATGCTTTGACTCAGTATGCGGCTGGAAAAAATCATGATGCAGAAAGTGCGAATGCGCTTTGGCAATTGACACTTTCGACTTTCGATCAATTGGTTGGAATTCGCACACCCGACCCACAGACGCTCGTCGTTGAACTGGAGAGCCCAGTTCCATACTGGCTCGACCTCTGCGCATTTCAAACGCTTGCGCCAATCCATCAAGCGTCGCTTGACAAGTTCACAAAAATCGATCCCGCCAGTGGCTTACTCAAATCGGATCCCGGTTGGACGAAGCCCGGAGTGTTGATTACGAATGGACCGATGAAACTTGTTGATTGGAAATATAAGCGCGTAATGCGATTGGAATCAAACGAGTTGTATGTTGGACCAAACACGCCACTGGCAACAAGTGTTGAGGTCATTCCCATCGAAGATGCAAACACAGCAGTATTAGCCTATGAATCTGGAAGTATCGATTGGATCAGCGATTTGACCGCGGAGTTTCGTGCGGACCTTGCGGAGTCTTCGCGCAAATGGCTGGATCGCCACCGAGAGGAATATGAATTGCGAATTGGCGCAGGCGCGAGCGAAGACGAAGCGCTTGCAGCGTTGCCAGCGCCCGACCCTGCGCTTGGAGAGCGACGAGATGTGCATGTTCTGAGCGCGTTTGGCACTGACTTCTGGAGTTTCAATTGTCGAGCGCTGCTTTCAAATGGAAAGGTGAATCCATTCGCGGATGCACGAGTTCGAAGAGCATTTACATTGGCTGTCGATAAAGTTCGACTGACGACTTCGGTAACTCGATTGAACGAGAAAGTAGCAACAACGCTTGTCCCGCGAGGATCAATCGATGGATATGTTTCGCCAGCGGGATTGCCCTTCGACATTTCCCGCGCACGTGAAGAAATGGCGAAGGCTGGCTGGATTGATCGCACAGGTGATGGCATTGTGGAAAACGCTGACGGCGAGCCATTTCCGATTGTCGACATGCTGTATATGACGGGAAATCCCCGCGTGAAAAATATCGCAATTGCGCTTGCATCGATGTGGCGCGATGCGCTTGGCGTGAATTGCGAACTGCGTGGCAAAGACGGAAAGTTTGCAAAGGAAGATCTTCGCCGTGGTAACTTTATGATCGCACGCGGTGGTTGGTATGGAGATTACGCAGACCCAACAACATTCTTGGATTTGGCAAAAACTGGCAATGGAAACAATGATCGTGCATTTTCGAATGCGCGCTTTGATGCAATGTTGGAACAAGCAGCATTAGAACTTGATCCTGCGAAACGATTTGAGATACTGGAAAATGCAGAACGCTTGTTGGTCGAGGAGGAGTTACCAATACTCCCTCTGTGTCAATACGTCACCCTTTATATGTACGACCCCGCCAAAATGCGCGGAATCATTCGAAGTCCACGACTCGACCAAAGATTATCGCTCTTGCGCCGCGTGAATGAGCAGAGTGAGAGTTCTTCGCCATGACAAGTTTTATCATTCGACGACTCCTTCAGTTACCGCTCGTTCTGTTCGCAGTTGTCGTGGTGACATTTGCATTGATTTGGCTCATTCCTGGAAATCCGATGTTGCAGGAAGGAAGGCAGCCTCCGCAAGAAATCGTCGACGCAATGAATAGACAATACCAACTGGATAGTCCTGTGCGGTTTTTTGGTGGATATCTAGCGCGCGTAACTGGTGCTGGTTGGGTGATGGGATGGAATGATGCGCCGTTCGATCTTGGACCAAGTATGCGTAATCCAGATTGGACTGTGAATGAAATCATCGGCGCGGGCTTTCCGATTTCTGCAACGATTGGTCTTGGAGCAATCGCAATTGCGTTGGTGATCGGAACGATCGCTGGATTGGTTGGTGGACTGCGTCCTGGCTCTTGGCTTGATGCGGGCACACAACTGATTGCGCTCATCGGAATCAGCGTGCCATCATTTGTGACTGGATCTTTTCTGATTGTGTTGTTCGCGGCAAAGTTTCGTGTTTTTCCAATTGCAGGTTGGGGAACTCCCGCACACGCATTCTTGCCAATGCTGACACTCTCCCTGCCATTCGCTGCATACATCGCACGATTACTTCGATTTGGTCTCGTTGAACAAATGACTACAGATCATTTGCGAACCGCACGCGCAAAAGGACTTTCGCGTCGACAAGCTGCGTGGCGTCATGCGTTGAAAAATGCATTTCTTCCTGTGCTTTCATTTCTCGGCCCCGCCACAGCAGTTGCGATGACTGGTTCGTTTGTCGTTGAAAAAGTTTTCGCAGTTCCAGGACTCGGACGGCATTTCGTTGATGCCGTCTTGGGCAAAGACATCACGCTTGTAATGGGAGTTGTGCTGGTCTACGCCGTTTTACTGATTGTTCTCAACCTTGTTGTCGATGTCTTGTATGCGTGGATCGATCCACGTATCAATCTTACGAGCGAAGGATCGCGGTAGACTTGAATGTGATGCAGCAGAGTGCTTACAGTTCATTGATTGCGATCACGATAATGAGCGTGCTTGGAATGGGCGGCTGTATGGGCGCCCTGACCAGCGAAGGTCCTGATCAATTGACGATCGCTCCTGCGCAATATCGTGATGCATTTGATGCCGCTGCACGAACAGCCCACGAGATGGGATACAAAGTTGTAGTCGTTGATAGATCAAATGGAATCATCGAGACTGAACCGCGTCATGCAGCTGGCGCTCTCGAACCTTGGCGAATTGATAATGATGGATTTGGGGAGGCGACTGCAAATACCATTGCGAGTCGGCGAAGGCGAATTCGATTCGAGTTCATTCCTGTTGGTGCAAATCTGGATGCGGTGCAGAGTGATCCCGTTCTGCACGGTCCGGCGATTCCGGGAAGCACTCGAGCGCAAGAGCGATTCGATGTGCAAACGTGTACTGGTCCAATCGAGATGGATGTGTGGGTCTATATAGAGCGTTCGTTCACGGAAGGAATCAAGCCATCGACCTATTCCGGTTCGCTCCAATCAACTTGGACGAATCGGTTGAATGCCAAGCCAGCGGACGCAAAGGATGAATCAACGCGGGACAATATGACTTGGACCCCGATTGGCCGCGATCTTGCCTATGAGCGCACAATTGTTATGCGGATTGAAAAAAGCTTGAAATAGCTGAAGGAATTGGCTGAAACTGCGGCAGATATATCATGGGATGGAGTGTGGAAAGTCCTATAACACGGATATGCCCTTTTTTTTTTCATTTTTTTGACAATTTGAACCTAGAAGCCACCTTGAATACGGATGGATAAGTGTGGCCACGGCTATCACTCTTTCATCTGCAGGTATTGGAAAAATTGTTTGAGTAAATAATTGGTTGAATTCATATTTCAAAAATAAAAAATGAGAAATCGACACGCACTACTTGCTCTGTTCTCGACACTTGGACTCGGTGGGGTCATGCTTGTGACAACATCAGTCCTTGCATTGCCAGGCGGAGGCGGAGGCGGTCAAGTGCAAATTCCCACTTCGTTGAATGATTTCTTCGCTCCCGGAACACAACCGAACACAGATTCGACCGCCTTCGAACCAGTTCAAAATTCAAATAATTGTTCGTATTGCCACGGAAACTATAACGAAGTTGTTGCGCCATTCGATAGTTGGGTTGTGAGCATGATGGGCCAGTCGGCACGCGATCCTGTTTGGCACGCTGCGTTGGCGGTTGCGAATCAAGATGCGAATATGTCTGGCGAAGCTTGCATTCGCTGTCATGCTCCAGGCGCTTGGCTCGCTGGGAAAAGTTCGACTGGAGATTTATCACAATTCACTCCAGATGATTTCGATGGAATTAATTGTCATTTTTGTCACCGCAATGTCAACCCAACTTTGGGATCAGAGAGTGCTGTGGGATATCCGACAAAGGGACAAGACCCTACCCCCGATCCAGAAGTGCTCGACCCACTCTTTGCGGCAGGGCTGCTTCCTTCTGCAACTCTTGGGAATGCTTCTTTCGTCATCGACCCCAAGGATGTTCGACGCGGACCATTCGATGATGTTCCCCAGAATTTTCACGGTGGACCCGAATTGATTTATTCCCCTTTTCACTCCAACGGATCGCAATGCGGAACGTGTCATGATGTCAGCAATCCGATATTCAGCAAACTCCCAAATGGAGAGATGGGACTGAATGCTCTCAGCACAGCCCATCCAACGATGAATAAAGACGATATGTTTCCAGAACAACGAACATATTCTGAGTGGCTGAATAGCACCTTCGCAACGACTGGAGTTTATTTTGCTGATGGGCGCTTTGGCGGAAATCATCCCACTGGCGTAATGAAGAGCTGCCAAGACTGTCATATGCCTGACCAACAAGGTGGCGGGTGTGTGTTTTATGACGAAGAAGGCATTGGACAATACGAGCGTCCGAATGTTCCGCAGCATTCTTTTTCTGGCGCGAACACTTGGGTCATACGTGCCGTTGCGACACAGATGGGTGAAGACGCTGAATATTTTGGCCTGACTCAACAACGCATCGATGATTCGATTGCGCGCAATGTGCAGATGTTGCGCGATGCATCGGATATGGAATTGACGCAAGTTGCGAACCAATTGAAAGTCAAGATCACCAACCAATCTGGGCATAAGTTGCCAACCGGATATCCCGAGGGAAGACGTGCGTGGATCAATGTGAAGTTCTATAGCGAAGGCGGAACGCTTCTTGAACAACGAGGTGCGTATGACCTAACCACTGCGACACTCAACGAGGCCGATACGAAGGTTTATAAAGCGAAGCATGTGATCAATCAAGCAACTGCGACTGCGACTCATCTACCCCAAGGAACTGAGTTTCATCTCGCGCTTGCATCAGAGGTTGCATTAGACAATCGCATTCCACCACGCGGCTTCACGAACGCAGCATTTGAAGCGATCGGTGCAGCTCCTGTTGGCTATTCATACGCCGATGGCCAGTACTGGGACACCACAGATTTTGTGATTCCAACTGGAGCACAGACTGCGGTTGTAAATTTTTACTACCAGACTTCGAGTCGTGAATATATGGAATTCCTGCGTGATACTGCTGCGGATGGTTCGGGGATCACTGCGTACAACCTTTGGGTGCTGCATGGAAAAAGTGCGCCAGTTGCCATGGATTCGAGCCAGATCAAACTTGGACCTTCAAAACCTGCTGATCTCAATGGCGATGGTCTGGTCAACGGCGCAGACCTCACTATGCTTCTGAGCAATTGGGGAGGTAGCGGCATTGGTGACATCAATGGTGATGGCATTGTCGGCGGAACTGATCTTGCGAGTTTGCTTGCCGCTTGGGGATCTTGATACAACGACGCTAAGCGGTGGCTACTCACTGATGAAATTTTGTTGGTGATTCAGTAGCTCTATCCGTGGCTGTATCGGTGGCTGTATCGGTCGCGCATCCACTTGCGTTCCCAGCCGTTGGAAAGTTCTCTCGGGCGAGTTCCGCAGGCGGCCGACGGCGCTTGCTCTCGAGCGTCGATTGAATGGATCGTGTCGGTCGCCGAGGACTGTCTGAGCCCCGAGAGGACTTTCCACGGCTGCACAATTATGCGATTCCGTGGCTGTGGCTGTCTCCGTGGCTGTGGCTGTCTCCGTGGCTGTGGCTGTCTCGGTGGCTGTATCGGTGGCTGTTTCAGTCGCCCATCCACTTGCGTTCCCAGCCGTTGGAAAGTTCTCTCGGGCGAGTTCCGCAGGCGGCCGACGGCGCTTGCTCTCGAGCGTCGATTGAATGGATCGTGTCGGTCGCCGAGGACTGTCTGAGCCCCGAGAGGACTTTCCACGGCTGCACACTTATGCGATTCGGTGGCTGTATCGGTTCTGTACCGCGGATATAGCGCGGATCGATATGGTTTACGCGCCACCAAGCGGCTTGATCAACGGATCTGGATAAACCTCGTTGTAATCCGCAATCGCCGCGATAACAACCTGCGCCGCACGTTCATATCCATACACATCTCGAATCGATGTCGTGGACTTTTCACCAATGTGAAGTTTGTAAGTCGAGAAATAATGTTGAAGACGCTCGATCACCAATGGCGGCAGATCAGTCAGTTCGCGTGCGCCGTCCCACACAGGATCACCCACGAGAACTGCGATAATTTTGTCATCTGCCTCACCATCATCAAGCATCTGCAATCCACCAACAACGCACACATCAAGTACAAGATCACTCTTGTTGATCGGTCGCTCTGAAAGAACGCAAATGTCCAGCGGATCGCCGTCTGCTCTTTTCGTGTGCGGACTGAGCGCGGCGACTCGGTCAGCGCACAGGGTGCGCGGTACAAATCCATACAACATCGGCGGCGTTGCGCTGGTTCGCTGCGGGCGATCCACATGCAGATATCCCGATTCTTTATCGACTTCATATTTCACCAAATCGAAAGGCGTAATTTCGATGAACGCCTGCAGAAAGCGCGGAGGATTTTTCCCGCCGGGGAGTCCATGCCACGGGTGCGGACGGTTGGTGTGATATCGAATTGGATTCATCTTGAAAGAATAACTCTTTGTTCAACCGCCGCTTGGCATAACCGCAGAATTCGGTGCGATTGGAATGGATAGTGCTGTCGAAGATTTCGGCGTGCGCTGCAATAGATTCTCGACGGCGGCACGCAATTGGCGATCAGAATTTGCTGATTCGTCTTGCGGAGTTTGCGGAACTAAAATATCTGGAACCGCTCCGTTCATTTCCATATCTTTTCCGTCGAGTAAATACCAACCGCGCGTCGGCATACGAATAGTCGTGCCATCGAGCAGTGATGCAGAGCCAGTCGAGATCACGCCGCCATACGTAGGCATACCCACAAGCGTTCCGCGCTGAAGTGTCTTGAACGCATGCGCGACGATCTCCGCATTTGAAAAACTTTTTTCGTTGCAGAGCATATTTACAGGACCAGTGAATCGTTGAATAAAGAGTCGATCCTGCGGATATCCATCTTTGTGTTTGGCATCTGCGCCGCGGGGAACGGTGTAAGCATGAATTGGCGAACAGATTGAAGCGAGCAACCGATCCGCAGTCCAACCACCACCGTTATTGCGAACATCGATAAGTAAACCATCCTTGCCATCGCACGCCGCATACAAATCGCGTTCGAATTCATCCAAGGCTGGCTGAGCCATACCTTGGATATGTATGTAACCCAAACGACCGCCCGACCATTCGTCAACTAATTTTGCGTTGCGATTTTGCGTCGCTTGATATGCAAGTCTGCCGATCGCCGAGTCTGTTACAGGAACGATTGCTGTTTGCAAAGCAACATCACGACCATCCGCAAGAGTGCGATTGATAGAGAGCACAACCTCACGACCAATCGTTCCAGCCATTCGCGAAGAAAGCGTATCTCCAGCGCGAATTGGATCGAAATCGATTGCGGTGATGATGTCTCCAATGACCAGCGGAGTCTTAGCCGACATTGCTGGCGCATCTGGAATCATCGCATCGATGCGAAGTCCACCAGTTGCAGAGGAGACCATCGCTCCAATACGACCTTGCGGAAGAACTGTGCGTGCCCCCTCTTGTGGCGAACGAACTCCAAGATGACTTGCGTTGAGTTCTCCAAGCAATCGATTTGCAACATGATCGAATTCGCTTGGCGTGCGTGCGTGCGTAGCAAGTTCGGCGTATCGCGCCGAGACTGCATTCCAATCTAAACCCTTCATCGTTGGGTGATAAAAATTCTCACCCATCAATCGTTGTGCTTCTGCGAACTTTTGCGCGGAAAGCGCAGCTTGCTCAATCACGATTGATGAATCAATGTCGATCGATGATCCGCCTGAACCGCTGCTCCCTTCGGGGGGAGTCGACGGTGCAGATCCGCCAGAAGTCGATACCAGTTGGCCTTTTCCGCCGGAGAGAGTGACAAGCTTGTCGCCGGTCAGCGAAATGCCTTGCACGCTAGTGCGCGCCCCTAGCTTGCGTTGGCCTGTGCCATCCCAATTGATAACGAACAATCCTCCATCGAGCATTTCACCCCCAGTGAAATAAAAGCGATCTCCTGCTGGAGCGATTTCGAGATTGCCTTCATTGCCCGGCATCGATGAGACGCGCCGAACTCGGCGATATGCGTCATCGAGTGTGAGCACAGTTGGAACCTCTGGTTTTTCTGGCTTGTCTGTTTTTTCGGGCTTGTCACCTTTCTCGGATTTTTCTGCGACGTCAGTCTTGTCTTCGTCAGGGCTGTTGGACTTTTCGTCTTTCTCGGTCTTTTCTGTTGCGTCTGCCTTCTCTGTTTTCGCCTTTGCGAGAGGCTTACGCTTCTTTGCTGCTTCGGTCGCGTCTTTAAAATATTTTTCAAGTTCGAACTTTGGAAGACCCTCAAGTGACTTATCCAAAAAGACCATCCATACATCAACTTCTTCGTTTGTTCGCTCGGAAACAAAACTCATGATGCGACTGTCCGCAGACCAGCGCGGAGATCCATCATTATCAGGATGGCGAGTGATATTGATTGGTGGAGTTGAGCCATCCGCTGAAGCAATAAAGATGTCGCTGTTGAAGTCGCGATCTGAATTCGTGAATGCAAGCCATCGGCCGTCAGGACTCCAACGCAAATCGACCTCAGGATCCCAACCTTCACGCACAGCTCGCACTTCGCGAGATGTGAGATCCATCATCATAATGTCACCTCGGCCTCGACGAAATGCAAGACGCTTTCCATCTGGCGATGGACTTGACTGACGATCATTCGTTGCGCCGCTAATAAGTGGCGCAACTTCGAAGCGAACAGCTTCCGTCCAGCGTTCGCTCTTTGGCTTCTCTTTTTCTGCAGATTTTTCAGCGCTTTTCTTTTTCGGCTTTAGAGTTGTGGGTTCGGTTGCGGGTTCGGTTGCGGGTTCGGTTGTGGGTTCGACTGCGAGAGTTGGCGCGGGTTCAGTTGCAGGCGCGGGTGCGGTTGCAGGCGCGGGTGCGGTTGCAGGCGCGGGTGCGGTTGCAGGCGCGGGTGCGGTTGCAGGTTCAACTGCAGGAGTTGGCGCGGGTTCAGTTGCAGGCGCGGGTGCGGGTTCGGGTGCAGGTTCGACTGCGGCAATTGGCGCAGACTCAACTGGTTTTACTTCTAAAACTTTTGCAGTTGCGACAACATCTTCGCGGGTTGTCGAAACCGTTGCCGTCATGATGGACTCTCCTCCATCTACATCACTTGTAAAATAGAGAGTCTCGCCATCAGGGCTCCACGCAATTTCATATTCGCGCGCCATTGCGTTGGTCACACGCCGAGCGGGATACTTGCCTTCAATCGGCTTGATCCAGATATCACCGTATGCGACAAGCGCCGCACTCTTGCCATCAGGATTGAGTGCGATTTCTGTTGCAGCAGTTGCGAGCGATTTGACTGCTTCGCCGTCAAATGTGTCATCTGGAGCTGTGAATTTGATCGCAATCGGTTGAGAGCCTGGCGTGTTGAGATCAAGTCGATACAACTTGTCCCAAACAGTAAAAAATGCGCGCCGACCATCGCGGCTGACTGTCAGATCCTTCACATCTTGCCCTTCAAATCCAGTCAAACGACGCGCGAGCGCTTTCCCGTTCGCATCCTGAACAAAGACATTCACCGTGGCGAGATCTCGATCAGAAAGAAAGAGAAAACTGGAATCATTGCGCCACTGCGCCCATCCATCGTTGCCTTGAAAGTCCGTCAGTTGCACGAACATTGCATCGCCTGTCGCTGATGTGTCATACATCCAGACATCACAATTATCACTGCCGCGATATCCACGACGAGTCCAATCACTGCCGCCGCGCTCGAAGAGAAAACGCTTGCCATCAGGTGAT
>CAMBWI010000054.1 GCA_945871445.1 Singulisphaera sp. GP187
TGGTTGCTTTTCGACGGTTATGAACGTGCAAATGTTTTGCGTCAAGCGCGAAGTGAAGTGCGAGTGGCTGAAGCGAAGCTGGAACAACTGCGACTCGTCACAACTGGTCAAGTTTGGGCGAGTTATTTCGATTTCTTTTCTGCGCAAAAACGATACGAGGCTGGAGTTGCTCTCTTGGTTGCATCTCAAGATTCGTACGACAGCGTGTATCAAAATTATCTCAATGGACTGGCAACAATCAACGATCTTTTGCTTGCAGAATCGTTCTTGTTTGATTCGCGATTCGAACTTATCAAGTCTCGGGCGCAACTCTTGACTGCGAGCGCCACATTCGTCCTTGCACTAGGAAGTTAAAACTATGAAAGCAGAATTTCTCAAAGCGAAACATACTGAAGGCCTGGGATTCGATGCATACATTGCGACGGATCCAAACCGCGCTCCGAATTGGCAATCGAAGCGCGATGCGGTCTCGCTCGAAAATTCGCAGCGTGATTATCTTGGAGGACTGATTCGCCGTATGCCTGTGATCTGCCTCAGCGGAATCTGGTGTGGCGACTGCGCGATTCAGTGTCCAATGATTGCGGCGATCGCAGATGCGTCCCCTCTGATCGACTTGGTTTTTCTCGACCGCGATAAACACGCAGATCTCTCGAACGAAGTTCGAATTGCTGGCGGGAATCGCGTGCCAACTGTCATTTGGCTCAGCGAAGAATTTGAATTCGTGCACTTGCTCGGCGATCGCACATTGTCACGCTATCGCCGTATGGCGGCGACTCAGATCGGTCCATCCTGCCCTCTTCCATCTTTCACACCGCCCGCAGATGAAAATGCGGCTATTCTTGCAGAGTGGCTTGCAGAATTTGAACGAGTCCAATTGATTTTGCAACTCTCGCCACGCTTGCGCCAATTGCACGGCGATTGATCGCATTATTGAATCTTAAAACAAGCGTGGATCGATTCTGTGGCTGTTTCAGTCGCTGTTTCAGTGGCTGTGTCCGTGGCTGTGTCCGTAGTTGTGTCCGTGGCTGTGTCCGTGACCTACCACTTGCGTGCCCAGCCGTTGGAAAGTTCTCTCGGGCGAGTTCCGCAGGCGACCGACTGAACTTGCATTCGAGCGTCGATTGAATGGATCGTGTCGGTCGCCGAGGACTGTTTGAGCCCCGAGAGGACTTTTCACGGCTGACCACTTATGCGTTTCCGTAGCTGTCGCTGTTTCCGTGGCTGTTTCAGTGGCTGTGTCCGTGGCTGTTTCAGTGGCTGTGTCCGTGGCTGTGTCCGTGGCTGTGTCCGTGACCTACCACTTGCGTGCCCAGCCGTTGGAAAGTTCTCTCGGGCGAGTTCCGCAGGCGACCGACTGAACTTGCATTCGAGCGTCGATTGAATGGATCATGTCGGTCGCCGAGGACTGTTTGAGCCCCGAGAGGACTTTCCACGGCTGCCCACTTATGGAATTCCGTGGCTCGATTCCGTGGCTCGATTCCGTGGCTGTGTCCATGGCTGTTTCCGCACCGCGTTTACCGCAACTTCAGGCTCACCAAAGCGATCATCGTCAATACAACCGAAATCAACCAAAACCGCACAACAACTTGCTGCTCCTTCCATCCACCAAGATGAAAGTGATGATGAATCGGCGCGCATCGAAAAATTCTTCGGCCTTGTCCATATCTCTTTCGCGTCCAGCGAAACCAAGTTCGCTGCGCAAAAACACTTCCAAGTTCAAGAAAGAAAATTCCACCAATCAGTAAAAGCAGAAGTTCTTGCCTGACAGCAACAGCGAAAAATCCAAGAAGCGCACCAAGTGCCAAGCTTCCAGTATCGCCCATAAAAATTCTGGCTGGACTGCAGTTGAACCAAAGAAATCCAAGACACGCCCCCGCCATCGCGCCAGCCATCACCATCAATTCACCAGTTCCAACCACACTTGGCACCATCAGAAAATATGCGGCGCGCGGACTGCCTGCGATCCAAATGAGAACCATCATGGCCAGACTTGCGATGATCAATGTTCCAGTTGCAAGACCATCCATTCCGTCTGTCATATTGACTGCGTTTGAAGTTCCCGCAATCGCCAGCATCGCCACGATGAGAAAGAATCCGATTCCCAAGATCCACACGCCATCTGCGATTGGCGGAGGCTGAATGATTGACTCAATTGATGGCGTGGGAAGATAAGTCCGCTGAAATGGAAGGTTCAAGACATGCGCATCAACAGTACTTCCCCAGCGATACAAAAAGAACCCGATGATCAACGATAAACCAAGTTGAAAAAGCAATTTTTCCCAGGCGAATAGTCCATCGCGAACTCCTGGAGATCGCCGACTCTGCGTCAGCTTCAACCAATCATCGACACTTCCCAAGACTCCGAAGCTGATCACAACCATCAAACCCAAATGGATGTATCGATTATGGATGACATCGGCGAGCAAGAGCGTGCTTGCAATCAATGCACCACAAATGATCACTCCACCCATCGTCGGAGTTCCAGCTCTGCTCTGCATAAGTTGATTCAAACTGTCGTTTCCGAATTCTGGAGTGTCACCAATCTTGCGCTGTGCAAGCCAACGAATCACTCTTGGACCAAATGTCAGCACGAGCACGAAAGACAGCAGCGCCGCGAAGAGCGCACGAAACTCTAGCTGATACATCACCATAACGACCCACGACAAACCTCGATCGTCGAGCCAACTTTGCGTCGCTTCCGTCAGGTTGTAAAGCATCAGGCAGCCAATCGTTCTTGAAGTGATGCGAGCAGTCGCTCGAGCGCACAACCGCGCGAACCCTTCAACAAGATCGCATCGCCAGCGACGAATTCGCTGACAACTCGCATCACAGATTCTGTCGAAAGATCAGGCACATGAATGACACGGCATGTTCCTGCGTCAGCACATTCTTGTGCGCTGTGTGCTGAAAGAGCGCCGATAAAAATTGCGACAGCAGGCGGCGGTCCGCCCACTCCGCGCCCAACCGCACGACCGATTTCTGCGTGCAAACTTGGCCCAAATTCTCCAAGTTCCAACATATCGCCAAGCACTGTCACGCGACGTTGATTCGCTGGAACCATTTCGGTAAATGTCGCCAATGCTGCGTGAACGGCTTCCGGATTTGCGTTGTATGCATCGTTGAAAATCGTCAATCCACCAATCTGTTGACGAACGAATCGCATCTCGCTTGCGCGAACACTCAACAATCCGCGAGCAATTTCTTCGTCACTCAAGCCACGATCAATTCCAATTGCAATCGCAGCGAGTGCGTTCATCGCATTATGCGCACCGTCAAGCGCGAGTCGCACGCCAAACTTTCGACCACACACTTCGATCTCCAAATCTTGGCCGCCATCGGGTCGCACCGTACGACTTCGCATACGAACATGATTCATTGGTCCTTCACCAAAGCGAACGACTCGAACTCCTGTCGACAAAGCACCTTCGAGCGCAGCGTCAAGCAATGTGTTGTCGCCGCGCACAACTGCGAGACCACCAGAAGAAAGACTTGCCACAAGTTTGAACTTTTCTCGCAAAATCGAATCGAGCGATCCGACACCTTCGAGATGCGCACGCCCAACCATCGTGATCACTGCGATATCAGGTCGAGCAAGTGCAGAAAGCGATTCGATTTCGCCAGGAGCATTCATCCCGATTTCCGCTAATAAATAGTCATCTCCTCGACGACCGCCGCACAAAGTAATCGGCACACCAATGTCATTATTAAAACTCTTGGGGCTTGCTGAACCACGAAACTTCGTTGAAAGCACACCTTCAATCAGTCTGCGAGTTGTCGTTTTACCGGCGCTTCCAGTAATACCGACGACACTTGTTCCCAAGAGACTTTGTCGCCAAGAACGCGCCGTGTCCTGAAGCGCCTTGCGAGTATCCGCGACCAGCAAGACTGCCGCCGTTGGCTGAGCACTCAGTCGAATTCGTCCCCACTTTGATTCTTCGACAACTAGAATTCGCGCGCCTGCTCGCACTGCATCCAAGAGATGATCGTGCGCATCGTGACGAGCGCCATAGAGCGCAAAGAAAACTCGTCCAGATAAATCAGAACGAGTGTCTGTTCCGACTCCACGAGTTGGGCTTGTTGATGTTGGTGCAATAGCCCACGCGCCATTGACGGCATAGCGCAATTCTTCTGGAGTCATGAACTCAGTTGTTGGGCATCCCCCGCTTGCCGATGCCGAACGAATGACATTCATGATCGTGCTCCAATTCCTGCAGTAAAATTTTGAGTGGATACTTTTTCGGACACTGTTCCCACGGAAGTTTGATTCTGTTTCGAATTCGCTGTGCTCAATGCTGCGCTCAATTCACTCAACGCTGCGCGCGCTTCAAGGCGATCATCGAACGGACGCTTTTCGTGTCCAACAATTTGATAGTCCTCGTGTCCCTTGCCTGCAATGAGAACAATATCGCCAGGACGCGCAACAGCAATCGCTTGACGTATCGCCGCCGAACGATCGCACTGGCGTTCAACAGGCACACTTGATTTCGATGGAATACCAGTAAAAATCTCATCAATAATCGCTTCGGGAGATTCCGTTCTTGGATTATCACTCGTCACAACCACATAATCTGCGTGCGTGACGGCTGTCAAAGCCATTCGTGGACGCTTGGTGCGGTCGCGATCTCCACCACAACCAAAGACGAGAACAATTCGACCAGAGCCAACAACCGGACGAAGCGCAGTCAATACATTCGACAGCGCATCATCTGTGTGGGCATAATCCACAAGCACTGCAAATGGATCATTGGGCGAAGTGACAGGTTCCAATCGACCAGGAGGCGCGGATGCCGTATTCATCGCAGTTGAAATCGTTGCGCCATCGATACCAATCGACCACGCTGCTGCCGCAGCTTGCAGCGCATTCATCGCGTTGTGTGGGCCGACACAAGGAAAGTCCACTTCAACATCACCCCAAGGCCCATGCAGTTTCAAACGAGTCGATCCAAGTGAGACTTTCAAAGTTTCTGCAAAGCATTCGGACTGAACATCCTTCGTACTGCATCGCAAAACGTGTGCAACACAACCATCAAGCATCGTGCGGTGTGCGGCATCGTCGACATTCACAACCGCACAACTTCCCGATCGAAGTTGCCGAAAGAGTCGCGCTTTCGCCTGCGAGTATGCATCCATCGTCCGGTGATAATCCAAATGATCGCCAGTCAGATTCGTAAAGACACCGACAGAAAAATCAATCTCATCAACGCGACCTTGATCGAGTGCGTGGCTGGAAACTTCCATCGCAACCACCTTGCAATCGTTGCGAACCATTCGGCCTAAAATCCCGGCTAAATCCGTGCCGCCAGGAGTTGTCAAATCAGAAGATGTTCGCGTCACGCCATCATCCGTCACAACCGTCCCAAGCAATCCGCAGCGAATACCGCTCTGTCGAACAAGATGGTGAATCAGATATGCGGTTGTCGTCTTGCCATTGGTTCCAGTCACACCGACCATTCGCATTGCACGAGCTGGAAAACCGTGGAAAGCGTGGGCAAGCGCAGTCGCAGCCTTCTTCGCATCGATTGCGTGCACGACAGCAACTGCGCCTTGAAACGATTCAATTGGCGAAGGTGAATCGACACAGATTGCAACCGCACCCTTTGCGATGGCATCCAAAACAAAGGCTCGTCCATCTCCGTTGCTTCCAACACGGGCAACGAACAGCGTCCCCGCGCCGACTTTTCGCGAATCATCCGTGACGGCTTTCACCGTGGGATCAAGATCGCTTAAGACCGAAACGCCGTCCACATTGGCTATTAATTGTGACAACTTCATGCACCGCTCAATACCCTCTTCATCGGCATTTTCCTGCCTTGCGCTTCAAGGCAGAATGAGCATTGCGTCACCAAAAGAATAGAACCTGTAACGCTCCTGTTGAGCGACGCTATAGAGCTCCTTCAGCTGGTCAATTCCAACCAACGCGCCGACCAATGCCAAGAGCGTCGATCGTGGCAAATGGAAGTTTGTAAGCAGTCGATTCGTCCACCGAAAATCAAATCCTGGGGCGATCAAAATGTTGGTGGAGAAGTCCACTGCGATATCGTCAGGGCAACCAGCGGCGACTCTTTCACGAGCGACTTGCACAAAATGCTGGGGAATTGGGCGAGGGATTGACTCCAAGAGCCGAACCGAAGTCGTTCCGACAACGAGACTTGCGTCGTTTGTTGCTTCGGCCAGCCGCAGAAGATTCCTCGCACTGATCCGGCAATGTTCGTGGTGCATTGGATGATCAGAGAGCCGCGAAGATTCGACTGGGCGGAAGGTTCCCATTCCAACTTGCAATTCAATTGCGATGCGATCGATCCCACGCCCTGCAATTCGCGCGAGCAGTTCTGGGGTGAAGTGCAAACCCGCCGTTGGCGCAGCGCAACTGGGTAAGTCCGACATTCGAGCAAAGACCGTTTGATATTCCACGCGGTCGACCGAGTCGCAGTAGTGCCCATGGCTTCCATCATTTCTAGTCCCCTTCGCCTTGCGAGCTTGCAAGATGTATGGCGGCAACGGCGTACGCCCCGAGCGCTCCCAAACAATCGATGGATTGCAATCGGATTGAAAGGAAATCTCCCAAGCCATCTCTCGCCGAGCGTGAAGTTTGATCCGATCAGATTCCATAGCCTGCGCACCATCGGCTGGACAAAGTTGCAACTCGTCCCCATCCGCAAATCGCTTCGCCCCCTTCATCAACGCCAGCCATCTGCCCTCAGCGGCTCGCCCAAGGAAAAGCCCTTCCGTCTCCCGTCCATCTGCAATTCTCCGAGCGACAAATCGCAACGGAGCAACGGAAGTCTCATTGACGATCAACTTCCCACTCAGCTCCAAATAGTCCAACAAATCAGCCACTCTGCGATGCTCAATTCTGCATTCTTTACGGTGAAAAACCATCATTCTCGCCTGATCCCGAGGGTGCGCCGGCGCAGTCGCAATCAGCTGAGGATCGAGCGGATATTCCAAATCCGCACTGTCAAGATCAGTTGCAATCGCAGCGACAGGCTTCGGTGGAACTTGTTGCGTCATGACTTCTTCCCGCCAACCGAGTCACCACGCTGAGATTCGATTCTCGCCCCCACTGCCATCCGACGACCATTCATAAAAGCAAGAAGCGTTATGGCACGACTGCTCGGCGCTTGCACTTCGAGTAATTCGATTGTTCCTGATCCGCAAGTCACAAATCCCCCCGCACCAATTTCTCCCACTTGCTTTTGCAAACGATCATCTGCAACATTGACTTGATGCTGGACAACTCGCGCCCGCAGCAAGCGCAAGGGATTTCCATTGATCAACGCATCAACACCCGGCCACGGACTCAGGCCATTGATCCTCGCGCTCACTTCATAGGCACTGCGAGAAAAATCAACCCAGGCATCAGCGCGCGACAATTTCTTCGCTCGAGTCACCAACGATTCATCCTGCGCCACACCACGAAGTGATGCCTGCGCTTCAAGCGCTTTGTTTGGCGACGCAGCGCCACTTCGAAATGCGCTCACCCACTTCGCAACAATCTCAAACAGCGGAGCTGACCCCAGCAACGAGAGCCGATCATGCAATTCTCCCGCTGTTTCTGCAGGTATTGGCGCACTCTGTGCTGTGGCAAAGACCAACCCCGCATCCATTCGTTCGCAGACACTGATGATGCTCACGCCTACTTTCGCATCGCCGTTCATCAGTGATCGCTGGATGGGCGCAGCTCCACGCCACGCTGGCAATATCGAACCATGCAAATTGAATGCGGCGACTCCGTCGAGCAATTGAGGAGACATCCGCTGACCGAATGCAACCACGACAAAAAGCCGCGTGCCAGATGCGCGAATGCTTTCGCAAACTTCAGGAGCGTTCGCATCTTCGGTACGCAGTAAAGAAAGTCCGTGTGAAAGCGCCCACACACTGACTGGTGTCGCTTGTGATTCCTGTCCTCTGCCAGCTTTGCGATCAGGTTGGGAAACTACGCATGCAATACGCACTCCTAATTGTTCGCTACGTTGTCGAAGAAATTCAAACGGCGCAACTGCGAATTCGCCACTTCCAAAGAGCGCGATCGCAATATCACCGCTCTTCAATCGGAATCCCTCATCGACTCAAGCGCACGCAAGCGCTTTCGATTGACGATTCGATCGATCGCCGACATTCGATCAATGATCAAAACCCCATCAAGATGATCCATTTCGTGTTGCCAGCAGCGCGCAATCAAACCAACGCCTTCCATCGTGAATGTTTTGCCGTGGATGTCGAGCGCTTCGACAATCACATGCGGTTGCCGACGAACAGTGCCGCGAATATCCAGAAGACTCAGGCATCCCTCCTCATGTGATTCGAGCAATCCATCAATCAGCAGAAACTTTGGGTTAATGAACACTTTTTCATCGCCGCCTTCCTTGGCGTTGCCTTCTGTCACGAAGATTCGCTTCGAAGAGCCAACCTGTGGAGCGGCAAGACCAAGTCCACGCTCTTGCTTCATAATCCCAATCATGTCAGTCACAAGGGATAGAATGTCACCATCAATCGCATCGACGGAATCGGCACGGCGGCGAAGTATTGCATCAGGGTGAAGGACAAGTTTGCGCATATCACTTCTCATCCTAGCGAGAAATCGACCGTGTTTGCCGTGGAATGGCGAATGAGATATTGTCGAGTATCCTGCACGACTGTTCAGAGAATCGAGAGGTGACCTTCTGTGATTTTGCCTTGGAAAAAGAACGACGACAACAAACCGCAGTTTGTGCCATCGCCTGAAAAGGCGAAGATGTTTCTCGAACGCGCTAACAAGGCGCAATTGCAATCATCGTTCGATGTCGCACTTTTTTACTTTGCCAATGCCGTGAAAGTCAATCCACAAGATATTGCCATTCACGAAGCGATGTATGCGTGTGCAAAATTGTTTTTCGCTAATAGCGGAAAGCCTGCTGCGGGCGCAGATGTGAAGTCTCTTGATGGCCCCACACCACAGGATCGACTTGCAGTTGCTGAACTGTATTGGATGCGTGACCTGAATAATATTGATCGCGCTCTGGATATGTTGCACGCAGCTGTCAAAGCAGACCAAATTGGATTTGGCGCTTGGGCAGGCCCGAAGGTCTTCAACCTTCTTTCTGTTTCATTTCGCGACAAGCCAAATAAGAAGATGCTTCTGCGGGCCAAGAATCTTTTCGTCGAAGTGAACTCCTGGGAAGAAGCCAAACTCTGCATCGAACAAGCATTGGTCATCGATCCTTCGGACATTCAACTCGACCGAGAATTCAAGCAGATTCTTGCCAATCGAGCGATCGTCGCCAGCGGTTTCGATCGCACCGACGGTGGCACAGGAAATTTCCGCGAGAATGTGCGCGATCTTGACAAGCAACGAGCGATGGAAGAACAAGATGCGCTTACTGGAAGCGCTGGTTCTGAAGACCGAAATTTGGCTCGAACAAAGGCGGATTACGAGGCGAATCCGACTATCCCAGACAACATCCAAAAATATTGCACTTCGCTGCGACGAATGGGAACTCCCGAACATGAAGCGACCGCGTATCGCACATATCTGGTTGCCTTTGAAGCGCTGAAAGAGTATCGATTCAGAATGGCGGCAGGTGATATTAAATTGATGCGAGCATTGCGCCAACTGAACGCCGCAGAAGAAGCAGCGAAGCTTGCTCCAACCGATGCGACTGCCCAAGCAACTGTTGCTCGCGTTCGCAAGGCTGTTCTCGATCTGCAAGTTTCGGAATATCGCGAGCGAGCGGTCAATTATCCCACGGATCGTTCGATCAAAGCAGAGCTCGGCCGCGTTCTTTTCGAACTCGGCGAATTTGAAGACGCAATGGCGTGCCTGCAAATCGCCAAAGAAGAACCCAAGATGAAAGTTTCTGCTGCGCACATGCTTGGCAAATGCTTTGCGGTATCTGGATGGCACGCAGAAGCAATTGGTGAATTCAAAGAGGCGCTCGCAGCGATTGATGCGACACAAGCAGAGCGAGAACAAGGCATCAAATATGACTTAATGCTCTCGCTGATTGCACTTGCCCGCAGTGAAAAAAGCGGACAGTTCGCTCGAGATGCGGCTGAAATTTGCTCGAGCATCCTGCGAAAGGACATCAGCTATCGCGATATTCGTCAGCGCCGAAAGGAAGTCGACGATTTAGTGAAGGAACTGGGTTGAGCCCAAGCCCAATCCAAAGCCCAAGCGCACCTTCCACTGCCGCGCGAGTTGTCGCCATCATTCCTGCCCGGCTGAATTCATCGCGTTTTCCTGGAAAACTCCTCGCAAGCGAAACTGGCAAGCCACTCCTGCAACATGTGTGGGAACGCGCCGCTCATTGCAAACGAATTCAAGAAATCATTATCGCAACCGACAATGAACTGATACGCAAGACTGCCATCGCATTCGGCGCGCGTTGCGTGATGACTCGAGCGGATCATCCCAACGGAACAAGTCGCATCTGCGAAGCCGTTGCAAATATCGATGCAGAGATCATCGTGAATGTCCAAGGCGACGAACCTGAAATCGAACCCGAACTGATTTCATCCGCAATCAGAGCGCTCGAATCGGACGCTGGCGCATCACTTTCGACAGTCGTCTCGCCATTTCTTCCACACGAAGACCCAACAAATCCAAATATCGTGAAGTGCGTTGTCGGTCTGAACAATCGTGCGCTCTATTTTTCCCGCGCGCTCATTCCAAGCGTGCGCGACCTTGGACACTCTCGCATCGAGCCACGCAAGCATGTGGGACTCTATGTGTATCGCAGAGATTTCCTGAAAGTTTTTGCGACGCTTGCTCCAACGCCACTCGAAGAAACTGAACAACTTGAACAACTACGCGCACTTGAACATGGGTTTGCAATCGCAGTTGCCCATGGCGTTGCACGATCTCACGGGATCGATACTCCAGAGCAATACGCCGCATTTGTCAGCCGCTGCAAGGCGTAATCTTTCGAATTGCTTACGGATTTACAGTCGCTGCGGGCTGGCCGCGAATTTTTTTCGCCCAACCTGCCGCACGATCTCGCGTCGATTCATCGCGATCACCTTTGGCTATGGCATCAATTCGAATCAGTGCCTCGGTTGCACGCATCGATGCGAGCGCATTGCCCGCAGCCTCCTTCGCCCTCGGTTCAGGGTCATCAAGGAGTGCGATCAAATGAGTAGCCACTTGAGCTCTCCCCATCGCATCCGAATCAGGTGGCGCCAAGTCAGCGAAGGTTGCAATCGCAGTGGGGCGAAAGCGTTCGACATGACCGATCGCTGCAAGTTCTTTCGCCTGCTGAGCAAATTCCACAAGTTTGAGCGCTTGAATTGCATCAAGCGCAGCACTTCGCATCCTCTCGTTTGGTGTGGAGACTTGCAACATCTTCCCAAGCCCTGCACGAATCTCCGCACTTTGCGTAATCACCGCTCGCTGATCGGGGAAATCAACACCACCCAGCCGAGCGCAACCCGCTGCCGCAGCGATTCGAGGTCCGTATCCCGCATCTTGATCAAGAACGCTTTGAAGTCGTGGAAGCGCCAGATCGAGTGGAGCGACTGCAATTGATTCGGTCAATGTCGCGCGCAATTGTGGATGACATAATTTCGCTGCTTCTTGCGCAGACTTTCCAAGAGTTGGCGTGACAAACTCATCGAAGAGTGCGCGTGTCATTGCCCGAGATTCTGGCGAAGCCCACGCTGCGAGTGCTTCGACAGCTTCATTTCGCAGCGTCCATCGCGCTTTCTGATCGCGCACCACCTGCGCAAGTGCTTCACGAACTTCTGGCGATTCAGTTGCACGCAGAGCACGCACCGCTTGCCTTCTCGTCGCAGAAGTTGGCCCATTGCGCATCTGCTCGATCACGAGTGGAGTTGCATGAGAGACTTCCAAGACTTTCAACACATCAAGCATCGGATCGACAGCAATCATCGTGGGTGGACCATCAAGTTCGATCTGTCGCTGCGCCGTTGCACTCGAAACTGGAATCAGGACTGTGCGCTCACTTGATGCTGTACGAACAAGAACGGGTAAAGAAAAATCCATCGGACCCGTGGAAGGATTGCGATTTTTCTGTTCAACTTCGATCGTCAGCAAGCGCAACCCTGCGTCATATTTCGACCCGACCTTCACCACGGGGCATCCCGATTGAAAACACCACTGCACAAAGAACTGCTCCAAACTGCGACCGCTGGCCTCTTCCAGAGACTGGCGAAAATCGCTGGTTTCCACCAGTTTTCCTGCAAATCGCGAAACATACAAATGCACCCCGCGAAAGAAAATCTCATCTCCAAGCAATCGACGAAGCATGTGCAATATGGACGCGCCCTTGGGATATGGATTTGCCGCGCGTCGAAAAGTCTCGCCAGGATTGGTATAGACCCGCGAACACATTGCTTGAGGCACTGTCGCAGGTTCGCCACGCGGCATCCCACTATCGCCATCGGCGACTCCTGAATTGCCAAGGACTTGATCGTAATAAGCATCAACGCCATCTCGTTCTTCCATCCAAAGCGCAGTTCCATATGTTGCCCAACCTTCATTCAGCCACAAGTGATCCCACGACTTGCAAGTCATCAAATCACCAGTCCACTGATGGCAGAGTTCGTGCGAAATCAAACCATCTAAATCACCTTCAAGAAGAGCGATGTCATCCATCAATGCGCCAGAGTTCATCGTCGTCGCAGAAGTATTTTCCATTCCACCCGCGGAAAAATTTCGCACGACGAGTTGGTCATATCGATCCCACGGATATGGATGCCCGAATACTTTGTGAAAGCATCCCATCATTCGATCCGTGTTTGCATATGTCGCCTGAGCCAATCCTGCGTGACTTGGCCGAGTCCACACTGACATTGGCACACCACTGATTGGCGCCGCCAATTCCGTGCGCTGAAAATTCCCGGCAACAAGAGAAACGAGATACGGAACATGTGGTTTTTCCTGCAGCCAGTGCCATATTTCTCGCCTCCCTTCGGTGCGATGCTCGACCAATCTGCCATTGCCACTGACTGAAACTCCCGCAGGCACATCAACGATCAATTCCGTTGCAAGGCGAATGTTGGGAAAATCGTGCACCGGAAACCAATGATGATTGGACTGCGGCTGCCCTTGGGTATGGATCTCCGCCGCCACTCCAGATCGACCATCAACTCCAGGAATTGCCGTCGAAAATTTCATCCCCTGACGAGGTTCGCGCACCCGATATTCGATAGAAAATTGCAGCGGTGTCGCGGATTGATCCGCATCGCAAGGACCAATCGCTTCCCGAAGACGAATCTGAAGAACCCCGTCATCGTGCGACCATTCAAGAGGCTTTTCATCTTCTCCTTTGACGGCAACGATCTCCATATCCGCAGCATCCAATCGCAAAGATTCGACCCGTTGACCTGCTGCTGCCACCGTATAGGTTGCCTTGCCATCAAATTTGGGATCGTTTAAGTCAGGAACTTTGATATCCAACCGAAGACTCTTCCATTGAACTTGTGGATTGGGAGGAAAGTGCTCCGACTGCACATCGCCCGATGCAATTGCGTGATTCGCCTGTAAGCAGATCGACACAAGCACAGACGCAAAGACCAGCACTTTTCCCAATAGGCGAACCGCCGTTGGCACTCGAATAAATCTTGGCATTCTTGTCATGCGCATCTTGTACCCACAATGGTCTTATGAGTACCATCAATTTATGCCCCATTCGGATTCTGATGCCAGTTCAGGCTTTCTTTCGCAGTTTTCAAACAGCGAGGATTCTGGTGAACATTTCTCTCCATCACCACCCGGATATGTCAAAGGCAGAACTCGATTTGTTGTTGTGATCGGAACCGTGATGAGCGGGCTTGGGAAAGGAATTTTCGCAAGCTCACTTGCAAAGTTGCTGAAAGACAAAGGACTTTCCGTCGCTCCAGTCAAGTTGGAGGGATATCTCAATATCGATTCGGGAACTCTCAATCCATATCGACACGGCGAAGTCTTCGTCCTCGATGATGGACTCGAGACCGATATGGATCTTGGGACATACGAACGAATCCTTGGACAGAATCTTTCTCGAAGTAATTTTATGACTGCCGGTCAGATTTACACCGAAATACTCGAATGCGAACGACGCGGTGGATATCTCGGACGCGATGTGCAAATGATTCCGCATGTCACTGGTGTCGTCAAAATGAAATTGCGCGAACTTGCAATGAAAGGTCCCGGCGGCAAACAAGTCGATGTCGTCTTCGTCGAAGTGGGCGGAACTGCTGGTGATTATGAAAATAGTTTTTATATCGAAGCTCTTCGCGAACTCGCCTTTGAAGAGGGCGACGGCAGTACTTGCTTTGTCGCCTTGACATACATCATCGAACCCGCGATCTTGGGCGAACAAAAATCCAAAGCGGCTCAACTTGGAATGAAGCGTCTGATGGAAGCTGGAATCCAGCCGCACATCATCGCTTGCCGCGCCGAGAATCCCATCACTTCAAAGATCGCCCAAAAAATCTCGATGTTCTCAAATGTGCCTATGAAACGAGTCTTTTCTATGCACGACCGAGAATCGATCTATGTCATCCCAGATGCAATGCGAACCGAAGGACTTGATCGCGAAATCCTTTCCATCCTCGAACTGCACGATCGAGTTGACAATGTCGCAGAAGACAGCGCACGCAAAGTGTGGGCCTCATTCGCATCGAGATTGAGCGGTCCGCGAGATCACAACATCACGCTTGGAATTTCTGGCAAGTACGCAGCCTTGCGTGATGCGTATGCCTCAATCGACAAAGCAGTCGAACATTGCGCAGTCGACTTGAGCGCAACTGTGGATATCCGGTGGCTTGATACATCTGATTTCGATACAGCAGAACATGCTTCCCACGCGCTTGATGGCGTTGATGCGATCATTGTTCCTGGTGGATTTGGAATGCGTGGAGTCGAAGGAAAAATTCACTGCGTCGAACTCGCCCGAACTCAGCGCATTCCCTTCCTTGGAATTTGCCTTGGCTTTCAAATGGCAGTGATCGAATATGCACGCAATGTGCTTGGTTGGTCGGACGCAAACTCGACGGAATTCAACAATAAGACGAAGTATCCGGTGATCAGCGAACTTCCAGATCAGAAGCGACTTGAAGGAATTATGGGCGGAACAATGCGACTTGGCGCGCAAGATGTTGCACTTACTGCAAATTCTCTTGCATCATTTCTTTGCGGCGGCGCGAAATTAGTTCGCGAGCGCTTCCGCCATCGCTATGAAGTTGATCCAGCCTTCATTGATCGCCTCGAAGCGGCAGGCTTGATCTTTAGCGGGCGGCATCCAAAGCAACCGATTATGCAAGTGCTCGAATTGCCTTTGACGAGCCATCCATACTTTATCTGTGCGCAATTCCACCCAGAATTGACAAGCAGGCCACTCACTCCCCAACCACTCTTTATGGGTCTTCTTGCCGCCGCGATTGCTCAAAAGGAACCGTCATTTGCGCAGACCCCTGCTGGCAGGCGTTGGGTTCGATCCGCTTCGACCGCGAATTCGCATTCTGCGTGATAGGTTGGCATTTTTCGTGACTTCCTGCGGCTCTCAAGCACATTCTTGATCAAGCGAAAAGCCAATTTTCGGACTTCGTTATACTCTGCGATCCTCGGCGATGTAGCTCAGCTGGTTAGAGCGGAGAATTCATAATTCTTAGGTCGGCGGTTCGAGTCCGCCCATCGCCACTGAAGTTTGCACCGCTCGTTCTGCCGAGTGGTTTG
>CAMBWI010000055.1 GCA_945871445.1 Singulisphaera sp. GP187
ACTTTAATCGGATGCCCGCGGCCACGTTTCGCTGCAACGACAACTCGTCCCGATGCGGGATCCTTGACTTCGCTGCTCGACTGCGATCCCGTTTCAAATGTGCGAATGCGAAGCGACAGAAGCTTCTTGGAAGAAAATGGATTGACATAGTGAAATCCAATGGCGCGCACGCTGCCTCGGTATCGCCCAAAGAAAAGCACAACACGACTTTGATTTGGATTCACAACAAAAAAGCCAGCCCAATTAAAGAGCCACAGAAACCCGAGAATTGCGCAGATCACGATGCCTGCAATCCCAATTGGAATTCCAGATGGATCGTTGAACTTTGCGCCCGCGACAGTGGAAATCGAAACACTCAAACAGAAGACGATTGCGGGCAGCGCAATCAATTGAAATGGCAGGATCAGCCATCCCGAATGCGGTGAAAGTGGAATTTCTTTAATCATCTGTCTCTCCCAAATTGGTGCGATCAATCACTTTATGCCTATTCTATTATAACTATGCGATCTGAATCACTTTCGTTCCTTCACCGACTTCTCGACACGCCGAGTCCTTCGGGATTTGAAGCGCCAGGGCAAAAACTCTGGTTGGAATATGTAAAGCCGAGCGCCGCACGAACATGGTCCGACGCGTATGGAAACTGCTTTGCGGAAATCGCCCCTGCGGGAGCGAAGCGAACCGTCGCCGTCTGCGGACACGCTGACGAAATTGGCTTGATGGTCAATCATGTTGATGCTCAAGGATTTGTGTATTGCAAATCAATCGGCGGCATCGATGCGGGATCGATCGTCGGAAAGCGCATTCAATTTTTATCGACTGTCGCAGGCGTCAAGAATCCTGTCATTGGACTTGTGGGCGCAACGGCGATCCACTTGCAAGATAAAGATGCTGGCGCAAAAGTTCGCAAATTGCACGAGTTATTTATAGATATCGGCGCCAAGGATCAAGCATCGGCAATGACACAACTCAATATCGGTGATGCTGGAGTTTTCTTGGATTCAAGCATGATGATGACCGAAGAACTGATCGTCGCACGAGCGCTCGATAATCGAATCGGAACATTTGTCGCGGCTGAAACACTTCGCTTGGTCCACGAGCAGAAAGACCAACTGAAAGTTCGCATCGTCGCCGTGAGCACTGTGCAAGAAGAAGTTGGTCTGCACGGCGCAACGATGATTGCAGAAAGTTTGCGACCTGACATTGCGCTCGTGACCGATGTCGGGCATGCCACAGATAGTCCTGGAATCTCTCACGCGCAGCATGGACAATTCAAGATGGGCGAAGGACCGAAGATTGCACTCGGCGGAGCAATGCATCCTGCCGTCGTGAAAAAATTGATGGCTGCTGCTGCTGTGAAATCCATACCACTACAACGCGCAGCGACGCCAGGCCGCAGCGGTACGGACACTGATGCGATCTTCACCCGCGCTGGCGGAATTCCAAGTGGGCTGCTCAGCCTGCCAATTCGATATATGCATACGACTGTCGAGTTAGCGAATATCCGTGATTTGCGACAAATTTCAGAGGTTTTTGCTGCGATGATTCTTGCGCTCGGCGCAGAAGAAACAATGACTTCTTCGCTGTGAATTGAGTTCTGTCGGTTAGACTGCACCCCCAATTATGTTGAAGTTCGTTCATCAAGCTATTCGAGATATCCGCACGACAGGCTCTGTCTTTCCAAGTTCTCCAGCACTTGCAAAAGCGATGACGCGCTCTCTGCGAAACCATCGAGGAGAGAAAAGGATTTTAGAAGTTGGACCAGGAACTGGACCTTTCACTTCTGCCATTCTCGATGCACTGCGTGGACATGATTCCTTTGACATCGTCGAAGTGAATACTGCTTTCTGTACGCATCTGGAAGATCGAATGCTGCGGGATTATCGTGCGCGTCATCCATCTATCAGCGTCAAATTGCATGCGATGCCGATTGAGCAAGCCCCACTTGAGGGCGGTTATGACTTCGTGATCTGCGGATTGCCTTTCAATAATTTCCCGCTTGAGGTGACTCAGTCAATCTTCAACCAACTGATCGCATTGATGCGCGACGGCGGCGAGATGACATACTTCGAATATGCGGGTGTACGCACAATGAAGCATCCATTTATCGGCGCAGGCGGCCGTGATCACATCCGCCGCTTTGAAGCATTTCGACAATCAACCGCGAAGGCGCACATCGTGTCGAAGCGCTTGGTCGTCGCAAATTTTCCACCCGCACATGCGATGCGCATTATCAAGCGGCAAAGCATCTAAAAAGTCTGGGCACATAAAAGGGAAGGATCTTTCAAACTATGTTCCAAATTAACGAAAACTATCTCAAGCTCTCTGCTGGATATCTCTTTCCAGAAATCGCTCGCCGTGTTGCGACATATGCAAAGGAAAATCCCGCCGTCGCAGCTCGAATTATTCGATGCGGCATCGGTGATGTGACTGAACCTTTACCGCCTGCTGCTGCGCACGCGATGCGCAAGGCGATTGATGACTTGACCAAGCACGAAACCTTTCGCGGATATCCCCCGCCAGCTGGATATGACTTCGTTCGGGCTGCGATTGCGCAAGGTGATTTTCGTTCGCGTGGATGCGATATTGCTGATGACGAAATTTTTCTCAGCGATGGGTCGAAGCCTGACGCAAGCGCGATCTTAGAAATCCTTGGTGTTGGCAACCGCGTTGCAATCACGGATCCGGTCTATCCCGTTTATGCAGATACGAATGTAATGCATGGAAATTCTGGTGCAGCACTTTCTGGTGGTGGATATGAAGGATTTACATATCTACCGTGCACGCCTGGAAATAATTTTTCTCCTGCACTGCCAACTGGCAAGGTCGATGTCATCTATCTCTGCTCTCCCAACAATCCAACCGGAGTTGTGCTCGATCGTGCCGCACTGACGCAGTGGGTGAAGTACGCCCGCGATCACGACGCGCTGATTATGTTTGACGCTGCGTATGAAGCGTTCATTCGCGAAGATGGCATCCCTCATTCAATTTATGAAATTGAAGGAGCGAAAGAATGTGCCATAGAGTTTCGATCTTTCTCGAAAGTTGGTGGATTCACTGGTGTGCGCTGTGGATATACCGTGATGCCAAAGTCACTGCATGGATCTGCGAGCGATGGAAGTCGAGTTGCGCTTCATGGACTTTGGATGCGCCGATGGGCAACATGTTCCAACGGAGTTTCGTGGCCTGTGCAGTGCGCTACTGCTGCGCTCTATTCGCCAGAAGGTCGTCAACAAACCCGCGCGCTGACTGATTTTTATATCGCCAACGCGAAATTACTCTCTGCATCGTGCGAAGCACTTGGCTTGAAGACATATGGCGCTGCAAATTCTCCATATGTTTGGATGACATGCCCCAGCGGACTTGGATCGTGGGAAACATTCGATCTCTTGCTGCGCGAAGCGCAAGTTGTGACAACGCCTGGCGCAGGATTTGGGAAATGCGGAGAGGGATTCATCCGTATTAGCGCCTTCAATTCTCGTGCGAATGTCGAGGAAGTTGCCCGCAGATTGTCTGTGCTCACGCCAAGCGCGACGCGATAAGGCGAAGAAGCGAACGATCTTGCTTATTCTCCCCAGCCGCGCTTTTTTGCCTCTGTTTGTCGTGGTTGCTCGATTTTTTCGCCGCGATAATCCTGCCCCACAATAAACATCTCCACACTTTCGCGCCGTGAAGATTCTGGCTTGACCCCCTTCACTTCGCGAAATAATTTTTCTGTGCGGCGCAAGAGTTCTGGATAATCACCGCCTTCATACACCTTCATTACAACATGACCGCCATTCTTCAGCCAGACTGGCAAGCGGTCGAGCAAAGTGTTGCAGAGTGCGACTGATCGAATGCTGTCACCAGATGAATCGCCTGATGTGTCGGGACCAATATCGCTTATGACAACATTGAACAACTCGCCATCGAAGGAATCCGCGTCAAGTTTATTCAGGTCTTCTTGCATCACTCGAACATGACTTGGGAATCCCTTTGGGTCGATGACCTTCAGATCAAACGAACAAACAAATCCGGTGGGTCCAACGCGCGCTGCGGCGACTTGCGTCCACGATCCCGGCGCCGCACCAACATCAAGCACACGATCTCCACGACGGAGAATTTTTCGCCGATCATCGATCTGAATCAACTTGAACGCACTTCGAGCGCGATAGCCTTCTTCTTTGGCTCGTCGAAACCAGATGTCTTGAACTTCACGCATACGAACAATCAGAGTAGCTTCGAAATGCGATCAATCGTGATGGCCTGCACGCCGAAAGTATTCGCAGATCTCAGCGTTGAACTTGAACTGTGCGATTGGAAAAACGGAATCATGTGTTGCGCCCGGAACGATTTTGATATATCCAGGTCCCGTTGGGAAATCCTTGCCAGCCGCAGATTGTTCTCGTTGGTGCTCTGCGATCGCATCGCGCAGCCGAATTGCGGCTCGCTCGAGATAGAACGAATCGCGTTCACCAACGATGACGCGCACGCGTTCGACGAATAATTTCCCCCATCCATTCCAATCCTTCGAAATGCGCCGAGCGATATCGAATCGGCTCCACGCTTCGACTGTCACAGGATCAATGGCTCCTGTCGTGGGATTGCAAAGTCGACGAGGCTTGCGCTCTAAATCTGCAACAGGACTGAACATCGCCGCCCACGCATCCCATTGCTCGCCCGAAGATCCACTGGGCGAAATGGCGCGCTCCATTTGGACTTCTTCACGAACAAGCATCGGCACAAATTCGTGGCCAGGACCGATGGGCTCTCGAAAACTCGGGCGCTCTGTTCCATCCGCGCCAACGAAGAGATTTTCGTCGCGATAGAGATCGTTCATTTGAAAAGCGTGAAAGTCCAGCGGATCTGGCGAACTTGCGAATGCAGCGCCGAATGTCTCTGGACTATTCATCGCAAGCCAGATGCTCGACCAACCTCCAGATGAATGACCGGTCAACACCCTTGCGGATGGGTCTTGAATCAAACGAAATCGATCCTGCAAATATGGAATGAGTTCGGATATCAGCGCCACACCGCGTGGCCCATTGAGCTCGCTATTGACGAATCCATGATGTCCAAGTGGACTTTCGGGATCAAGAATTACATAAACGGCTTGTGGCCATAGCAACGAAACCCCTGCGAGGCCGATCTTGCGCGCCAAATCCGCCGCGTCTGTCCAGCGACCACCAAATCCAGGGACGACATAAATCGTCGGCCAAATCCGGCGTTTTGCCTTGAGGTTGTGATACTCCGCAGGAAAAATTACGCCAGCTCGATGTGTCACGGCTCGACCTGCGAACTTGGAAAGAAGCGCGCTTGGCAAATCGATCCACTCCACATTCTTCAACACAGGAAGAATCTGCGGAGGAATTATATTTGTGAGTTCCAACGCAATGACTTCCGCATTCTCACGAGTCAGTTCGACAGTGGCGACCTTTGAAAATAAATTTCCTGGAGCGAGGTGCCCTCTTTCATCAATGTTCACATCGAAGACTGCCTGCACTTCGTATGCCCCTTCGAAGAGTTCGCTGCCCCCTGGCCACCAAATGCTTGATTCCGCAATAGAGATCGGAGTGCCTGGCTTGATCGCATCGACCCCAACAGATCCAATCGGCTGAGGGTCATCGAAAAATGGACCATCCAAAGGTTCGCCTTGGGTGCGACTATCAACCGCTCGAAAGAAAAGAATCAATCGACCAGACTTTGCTTTGGGGTCAAGCAGGTCTGCCTTTTCAATTGGAAGGGTAACGGTGATTGTGTCCATCGGCAGCGCAACTCCCAATTGAGCGGGGGCAATCCGATGCACCTTGTCAACGCGCTGTGGCTGGGAGTGCGGAACTACAGGAGCTTCAGCAGAAATTGGCGGATTCGCAGGTGGCGTTTCCTGCGGGGGCAGAACGACATCGAGCGAAAAAGCCAGAAGAATTGCAGCCAAGTTGATCACGGCATAATCCTATGGTGGACTCGTGAGCGTTAGACTGCTTTCGTGAAATTGACAGCTCTATATATGAAGCCATTTGGATTCATCATCGTGATTGCCAGTATCGCTGGCAGTATCGTTTTTTCGAGCGGTTGCACCGCACATCCCAGACCAGGGCTTGCGTACGGCACCGTTCGCGCTTGGAATAAGACATTCGGCGGTGAGGTGCAGTGGAGCAAGACCGTCGATATTCCAATGAGTGGCGTAATGGATGTTGAGATCGATAATTTTGCAGGCGATGTCGTTATTCATTCCACTGGGAAATCCGAAGGTGGAACAATGGATCTCGTTCGACGAGCGACGAAGGAAATGGGACCTCGGTCAGAACTCGAAGATTCTCTCAGTGATATTGCGTTGACATACGAAGTGGTTGATCGAGGTGATCGCAAAGCGCTCATCATCAATGCAACAACGACAAATCTCAAGCCGTGGTTTCAGGCGATTGATATCGATATCGCAGTTCCGAGATTGGGAGTGGTCATTGTGAGAACAAGTCGTGGGCATGTGATGGCAACCGATTTTGAAGATGGCGTTGATATAGAAACAACAAAGGGAGATGTCCGCGCTGCAACCAATACTCCCATCCGCCTTGCGTCAACGATTCTGAATAAAGATGGTTCGATTGATTGGCGCGTTCCTGCGCGCAGTGCAGGGTCGTATCAATTAGAAGCGATCAATGGAGATGTGCAAGTGAGAGTACGCAAAGGTTCTTGGCTTGCGACAGATGCTCGCAATGACAACAACTCAAACTATGGTGTCTTGAATAAGGGATCAAATCTTGTTGTGCTTCGAACGGTGGAAGGCGATGTCCAGGTCTATGTTGGGGATTACCCAACCGAGATGGGTTCGTTTATCGACTAAAATCGCAATATTGCACTTTCGAATTGTGTTAAAAAAGGTACTGTTTTATGAAATACGATGCTTGAGATATAGCATTCGTTCATGATCACTCTTAACCATTTCGGAATGCTTCAGAGGGTTCGAACGGTTGCGGCTCAATATTTTTCACTCGCAGCTACTGCAATTGTCCTGTTGAGTTTTTCGTCCAGTTATGCACATGGCACACCACAAAGTACTTTTGACGCGCCGATTTCGAGCAAGGAGTGCCGAGATCGCCTGCGGAGTTTCGGAGCTTCAGATGCAGGAATCGAACTTTCGATGCCTGCAATTGATGCGTATATCAAGTTGGTCATTGAGCGAAATCCAGCGAAGGACAATGCCGCCACTTCTCTCTTTCTGACGCCACTTGACTTGAACGAGGCAACTGATTTGCAGAATCGCATGCAACGTCAACTTGCGGAATGCGATAGTGCGGACACACAACTGTCCAATGGAATCAGTTCTGCTATGCAAAGTGATGCGGACCGACACGCGGCTGAGCGGTTTCAGATATGGGTCAATCTGCGCCGTGACAAATTGTTTTTTACGGCGGCCGGCATTGATGTCAAACCGATTACTTTCTCTGCCGAAAACGCTCTAGTAAAAATCGATCCTAGTGGAACGATTCGCGCATCACTCCGACCTCAACTTGAAGCGCATAGTGCATCCATAGTTCGAATGAGTCGGACTGCGCGAAATCTATTGCTTGAGACGCCCATTCGAACTGCACGACTTGCGAAGAGTCGTTCCATTTCGGCTTCGATGAATCCAGCTGAATCTCCTTTGGGAGATGCGGACCAGAATCTCGAAATTGAAAAGAATCCATTTCAGGAATGGAAACGATCGATGGATCAAGTGAGAAGTGATGGATTTGCAAGCACTTCAGAAGCTTTCCAAAAAATTGGCTTGGCACAGCGTGCATTCATAGAACAAATTGGTTCTCAGATGAACTCGCAAGCAATTTGGGGCCTTTGGATGGAATTTTACAACCGCTCATATCCAAATCTCAGCATTCAATTCGCGATGGAACGAAAACCTTTGGAGGATTCTGCGAAGGCTCTGAGGAAGAGTCCAGGAATCGACCCCGAATTATTGGCGACAGTCACAAACTTTGAAAAGCAGTGGCGTTTGGATAGTTTGCTGATCTTGAGTAACGAAGCCATGCGATATGACGAAGGTGGTTGGAACTCGTTCATCAAACAAAGTGATTTCACCGTATCACCCAATAATGATTTTCGTTCAGACCTGGCTGACAACGCCGAAATTTTTCAGAATCAGATAAACAAAATTGTGATACAGAACCCGACGAAGGTCATGACCGAATCTCCTACTGCAAATGTAATGTCATCAGAGTCCATACAAACGGAGATAGAAATCTCATTTGGAACGCTGTGTGCGGCAAATCCAATTGCTCTGGTCGAATTGAATGGCATACTCGATGCGACGGAGGCGACCGCGGATCAGCGATCATTAGCACTCCAACTTCGCCAAGATTCTGCGGAAGATTTTATTCGCTCAAATGATCGATTGACGACTCGTTGGTTTGATGTGGGCGCTCGAACAGTCGGGTCGACCAAAAATCCTGACGAAAAACCAACTGTTGCAGACTTTCAGGAAATCGCCGCGATCAGACAAGAAAGCCTGCACTTGGAGAGAAACAACTCTGATCGGTTCTTTTCGCAATTGTCGTCGATTGTTGCTACTGCTCCCAAGGGTTCTCTTCTCGAGACATATCGGGATGCGAATTTGCGCAATATTGAGCGCAACTTGATTCAGTGCATGCTGGATCAAATCGAGGAAGTTCAGTTTGAACCACTTTGGCGAGTTGATATTGCGACGATTGTGAGAGGAATTCCTGTTGAACAAACGGAATCACAAGTCCGAGATTCAATCACTGCGATTTTGAACGCGAACAATAAAGAACTTTTATCGGCAATGCGAAAACTCTCAGATGCACTGATCGCATTTCTTGCTATGAATAAAATAATCTTTGCTTCTGATTATTCGAGCGAACTTGATGTTATGGGTATCGCCACTCGCGCGATAGAAGAAGATGCGGAAAACCCACAAGTCTTCAGCACTACTCTAGCTCGTATGAATCAACAGGCCGCAGAACTCGTGCGGTGTAACGATGCTTCGAAAGAGATTACAGCAATTCAAAAACGAGCGTGCACGGAGATCTCGCAAGTACTGCCTCCAAAGAACGCCAAGAATTTTATTGATGTCTTTCGGCGAACAGCATATCCAACCCTCGCGAAATTTCTCGGCGGTGGTGATGCGTTGATCATCCGAGCACTCGAACTGACCGAAACAGGTGAGACGAAAAATCAAATTGCAAACGATGCGATAGCGCAGGCGATTATCGAATTGGCATCGGCGTATGGCCCCGCAAGCGAGGCGATCTTTCTAACAGCCGTCGAACAACAGACCATCATTGATGCGGGAGATGATCGCAAACAATCGGCGATGGAAAAATTGCGGCAGACTCTTTTTGTTCGTCAGGAATTGGATGCGTCACTTCACCGTGATTTACAGCGCGTTCTTGGACCAGAATTGGCTTTGCAACTGAAGCAAAAGTAAAAAGAGAATCCGAAGGAGAAAGCCAGTCAATCAGCCGCGCGCCCAAAGAGCGGGAACGTTGCCAGAACTTGCCAGGATCCGTGAGCGAATTCCGCCACGACCTCGCCAGTCAGCGATGATCTGCAGCCAGGCTGGGCTCATGGCATTGGTCAAATCTTCGCAAATTCGGTTGGTCACGGCCTCATAAAAAATTCCCTCATTGCGAAACGATTGGTAATACATCTTGAGAGACTTTAACTCGACGCAAACTGCGAGTGGTTCATAGCGAAGCGTGATGATTCCAAAATCTGGATGTCCCGTCTTGGGACAAAGCGAAGTGAATTCTTCATTGATGTGCTCGATGACAAATGGCTGATCGCTTGGAGAGTCAAAAAATTCAAGAACATCAACAGTTGGCATAAGGAAATCTCACAGTCCGTAGGTGGTATACAACTTCAGAACCTTTGGTTGATTCGGATTTGATTGCATCGATGACCGAAATGCACGACGGGCTTCGTCACCAGCTTGGCTATCTCGCTTTTCAGAAAGAAGCCAACGGTTCAATGCATTGACACCGATGCCATTCCACGCTGGCCAATATCGAGGATCAAGGACGACTGCTTGTCGATATGCAATACTCGAAGAATCGTAATTTCCAGCACGAAATTCAGCCCAGCCCAACCGCTCGAATGTTTCTGGCACCGAAGAAAGTTTTGTCAATGCGACTGCCGTATTCACAGCCTCGGGATATCGACCATCTGCAACATATGCGTTGACCATATTGATCATCAACTGCGTTGTTGGGGGCATCAATTCTGCTGCAGCTTGATATTGCTGAATCGCCTCGCCGGGTCGACCTAATCGCTCGTATGCAACGCCGAGATTGACATGTGCTGCACCATTGCGAGGCTCGAGAGCGATTGCGCGTTCTGCAAATTGTGCTGCAACGCGCGCATCTCCCAGCGATAGGTATGCGGTGGCCATGTTCAAATTCGCCTCTGCACTCTTGGGATTCGCCACGATTGCGCGTTGGTATGCACCAATCGCTTCCGCAAGTCGTCCAAGCATCTGCAGAGTGCGACCGTGCCCATACTGTGCTTGAAAGTCAGCAGGATCGAGCCGAGCAGCACGGCGATAATTTGGTTCCGCATCACCGTATCGTCCTTGTGCGAATCGAACATCACCGATGCCGATATATGCCTCTGGCAAGAGAGGATTCTGCGCGAGCACTTCCTGGAAAATCGCAAGTGCTGATTCGTTGTTGCCTTGCTGTCGGAGATTCTCTGCTGAAGCTAATTTGATTTTCTCTGCTGAAGTTGGCTGTTGCAACGTTGCACTTGACTGCGATTGAATAGAACTAGGTCGCACACTTCTCGATGCACGGCAGCCGAAACTATTCAACAGCGCATATACAACGAAACCCACCACGATTATTGTTACGAGTGATTGCATCGCAAAGCCACGACGTGCAGTGGTTGATAGATCGTGCAAACGAATGCTCTCGAGCGTATCGATGTTGACAAGATCCCAATCTCGCCCGTTCTGCGGATCTTCTTTGGGGGTTTCCAGAATCATCGGCGTTGCTCGCAGTTCACTGCGATTAAGAATAGCGTGAAAGCAAGCATCTCCACAGCAACCCTGACCAATATGCGCGTGCCGATCTCGGCGCGATCCAAGTGCACCGACCGAGTCGTTGATATGCACGACGCGAAGATTTTTCAGGCCACAGACTAAATCGAATTCATCTAAAACGCCCTTCGCCAGCGCAGAAGTCGACATGTCATAACCCGCAGCGACAATATGACAAGTATCCAAGCAAATACCAACTCGCTGTGGATCGCCGACGAGATCACGAATGATTGCGAGATGCGAAAAGTCATAACCCAAATTTGTTCCAGAACCTGTTGTCGTTTCAAGGCAAGTTATGACTTTTACGCCAAGGGTGTCAGCATGAATCGCATCAAGTGCTGATGCGATTCGCTTGAGTCCTGCGAGTTCATCCGCATTTGGAGATCCGCGCAAAATGTTCGGACTACTTGGTCGCCGAGGCGATCCAAGATGTGCGCCTGGATGCATCACGCACCATGCGATATCGAGGGTTTCACAGCGCTCAAGTTCGTCACGTTGGAGAGCGATGGATTTGGATCTCTGCTCATCATCCGGCGACGCGAGATTTACAAGATATGAATTATGGCTGACGATTCGTTGTCGTGGATCGACCCACTGTGTCGCGCGCACGGCGGCGTGCCATAAAGCCACCTGCTCACTTTGAAGAGCTTGCGATGACCACTGCCGTTGATTTTTGGTGAAGACCTGCACTGCATCCATTTTCAAGCGCACGGCGTCTTCAATTGCCAGATGAACCCCACCTGAGATGGAAAGATGACTGCCATACAACGGTCTCATCACAGCGGATTCCGTGGCTAGACCATGCGAGAACCAGCTCGCCGAGCAGATTCCACAATTCTCTGGGCAGTTCGAACCGCAGCAAATCCCGCCTCTGCATCTACGAATGGATGACCACCGCTGCGAACGGAATCAAGAAAGTTTTCGAGTTGCAACTTGAGCGGCTCTCCTTGGCCAACATCAAGCGCTTCCACCTTGACCAATTCGAGATAATTCAATCCAGACAAATCATCGCCTCGCTGAAAACGCTGGCGAATTTCAGCCAATTGCTCTGCGTTCACAGCCTTGCGAACAACTGTCCCCTTGCGCTCTCCAAAGTCCGCAGAAACATAGGTGTCTTCGCTAATGATTCGCATCTTGCGTTCAGTTTTCAGTGCCAATCGGCTGGCTGTGACATTGGCAGTACATCGAATTCCATCAGGACCCGCGGGGAAAACAAGGCGGGCGTTGCAAACATCTTCTGCTTCACCAAGCACGCTGACTGCGTTGGCGTGAATTTCTTCCGGCTCATTACCCATCAGCATAATGAGCACATCGAGATCATGAATCATCATGTCCAAGACGACGCCAACATCAACAGATCGGAATGTCATCGGAGAAACACGATCGACTTGGACGAAGCGAGGTCGCAAATTTGGAATGTTTCGAATGGCAACCATCACGGGGTCAAATCGCACGACATGACCGACCTGCAATATCGCGGTACCGCACTTCGCCGCTTCGACCATCGCACGCGCCTGAGTTTCATCAGGAGCAAGTGGTTTTTCGACAAGACAGTGCACGCCCGCAGAGAGAAGTTTTTCAACGATCGATCGGTGGGTCACCGTTGGCGTTGCGACCACACATGCATCAACTCCAGCTGCGATCAATTCATCCACCGAAGCGAATGCTCCACAACCATATTGTTCGATCATGTCACTGCGCCGAGCCACGCTTTCGTCCACGACACCGACTAAATCCGCGCCTTCGAGTTGAGCGCAAAGCCTTGCGTGATGTTTCCCCATTCGACCAACGCCTATGACGCCGCAACGAATCGTTGCTGCTGGAGTTTTCTGTGTCGATGCGCTCATAAAATATTACTCATAATGATTTGCCCTTGCGAAAGTTCATCTCAAGGTGATTTCCAGGATTGTGATAACGAGCATCAGTCATATATGCGCGGATCAACATCAATCCACGCCCCGATGGGATTTCTAGATTTTCATCAAGAGTCGGATCGGGGACAGCTTCTGGGTCAAAGCCTTCTCCTTCATCGATTACATGAAAGTTTGCAGACTGAGAATCGATCCGCCAGCGGATTTCGACGAACTTTGTTGGATCTTGAAGATTTCCATGCCGAAAACCGTTCATCATTGCCTCTTCAATCGATAATCGAATTGCGAACATCGCAGTATCGCCGTAATTGAATTGATTCAGAATCTCCTCGATTGAAGCCTGAACACTTTCAATCTCTTTGTTGTTTTCTTGAAGTCGAACAGAGCCTTCAAAAACGGATTGAGGTGCTGATGTCATTTGTCCAGCCTCTCAAAATTATTTTCCGCCAAAGCCTTCGACCGCCTTCTCTAAAGTTTCGAAGATCTGAAAGAGTTTGTTCAGTTTGGTGATTGTGAAGACTTCCATAATCGACGGCTTGATATCGGAGAGACGCAATTGCCCGCCACGCTTTTTTGCCAAGCTGTTTATGGTGATCAGGGTTCCAAGCGCAGCAGATGAAAGATGCTCAACGCCCCGAAAGGAAATCACAATTCTTGGCGCGGCGGCTGCCTCGACTCGCTTGACGAGCTCTGAAGCAATCTGACGAATTGCAGACTCGTCAAGAATGTCTTTGTCGACAAATTCGACACGCATGACACCACTGAGGTCTGTAACGCGAATTCGGGATATCTCTGTACCCATAAATTTAGTATCCCGCTCCCCTGCTTGATCCACTCAATTGATCAGAAAGACCAGGGAAAAGGAGATCTTCAGCTTCCGCCTGAATGATGATCTCTGGCCGGATCAAGAGAAGGGTTGTCGTTTCCAACTTGCTTGTGACCGAATTCGTGAAGAACCGATTGACAAACGGCACCTTCGAAAGAACTGGGACTCCAACTTCAATTTCCGTTTCATTTACATCTCGTCGGCCTCCGAGCAGAATTGTTCCCTTGTCGGGGCAAGAGACAGCTGTGTTAATTTGAGTGACGGCAACATTCGGCAACTGAAATGTCGCATTGAATTGACTTGATCGACCGAAATCACCGCCTCCAGCCGCTCCCTCTGATTGCCCAGTATTAAAGTTAATCAAGATGTTCTGAGCGAATTGGACAGTCATTGATACATATCGCCGATCAGAACTGGTGACTGCTTCGATATCGAGAACAAACCCTGTTGGAAGAGTCTGAATGTCAGGAGTAAATGCTCCGGAGGAATCTCCTGTCGATGCAATTTGATTCGCGACGTAGGCCTGTGATCCACCAAAGGAAATCCATGAACGCGATCCGTTAAACAATGTCAATCTGGGAGCAGTCAATGTCATCGCCCGCTGATCCGCCTGGGTCGCTTGAACAAGGAGGTCAACTTGGACATCGTCTAAATATGTAAAGCCAACAGTCAAGGCTGGATTCGCTAATGCGGCAGCCGCAACAGTCCCTTTCAGTCCTGCGCCGAGAGCCTGAATGAGAGGAAGCCCTTCTTGTTGAACTTGAACTGGAGACATTCCATTCGAAGTGGAACCACTAGGATACGTTTCGCCATTTCGACGAACGCCAAGTGGTTCGTAAATGCCCGTTTGTTGATAAGCAATAGTGCTGCCAGGACCTGGCGTACCAAGCGCAGAGCCAGTTGCAGTTGTATTAATTCCATCTGCAATTGCGGCGCCATCTGTCTGACCCAAGCCACCAAAAGTAACGGGGTTCTTTAATCGACCAACGCGACCAGAATTCGGCCCCCTAGTATCTTGCAAGAAGAAATCGCGCAATTGGAAGTTTGGATCTTGGTCGAGGGCGGAATCGTAGAGACCGGGATTCGCATTGAAATACAAATCGAAGTCCAAGCCGATCTGTTCGAACCACTGCACTTCAACTGCGATGAGGCGAGATTCAATATTGATTTGAATTGCTCGAACCGCTCGAAGCTGAGCGAGAAGATTC
>CAMBWI010000056.1 GCA_945871445.1 Singulisphaera sp. GP187
TTATTGGTGTCATCGAAAAGGGGAGCGGCGAAGTTCGGATGAAATAGCGGCTGCGGATAGAGCCACGGATACAGCCACGGATACAGCCACGGACACAGCCGCGGACACAGCCGCGGAAATGAATTAGTGGGCAGCCGTGAAAAGTCCTCTCGGGGCTCAGACAGTCCTCGGCGACCGACACGATCCGGTTTGCGAAATTTTATTGCAAGTGCCGTCGGCCGCCTGCGGAACTCGCCCGAGAGAACTTTCCAGCGGCTGGACACGCAAGCGGAAGTGCGACTGAATCAGCCACGGAATCGAGCAACGGAATCGAGCAACGGAAACGAGCAACGGAAACGAGCAACGGAATCGAGCCACGGAAACAGCAACGGAATCGAGCCACGGAATCGAGCCACGGAAACGAGCCGCGAAGTTTGATTTCAAGTGCAAATTATTTGCGAGAAGTAGCGACAGTTAATTCGATTTTCCCAGGTCTTACGACTGAAAATGCAGGCACACTTTCTTGAACCAAAACACCTGCTGCGATGACTGATCCCTTACCGATGGTGGTCGCACCACCCAATATTGTCGCATTGGCATAGACCGTGACATTGTCCTTCAGCGTTGGATGTCGCTTCCATCCTCGGCGAATTGAGCCATTCGCATCACGATCGAAACGACGCGCACCGAGTGTGACTCCCTGATACAGCGTGCAATTACGACCGATGATTGCGGTTTCCCCAATAACAACACTTGTGCCGTGGTCGATGAAAAATCCTGGTCCGATTGTTGCACCAGGATGAATATCAATTCCAGTGGAATCATGAGCCGATTCTGCAAGCATTCGGGGAATGAGTGGAACTTTCAGGCGGTGAAGTTCGTGCGCAATTCTGTGAATGCAGAGCGAGCGAATACCGGGATAGCACAGAATAATTTCCGTCAGATTTTTCGCAGCTGGATCGCGCTCGAGCGCGCCATCAAGATCAGTCAGCAAGATGCGCTGAATCTTTGGCAGCGCACGAACGAGTGCAAGCAAGCATCGATCCGCATGTGATCGAGCTGCGCGTTCACTTTGGCCTGCTCCTTGAAACGCTGAAACAATCTCAGGATGAAGAAGGTCGACGGCATCATCGAGAATCTCTGCTGCGGATTCTCCACTTGATCCTCGGACGGCGAAGATTGCATGATGTAGTCGGTGCGCAGCCCAAGCAACCGCATCCGAATCTGGAAGAGCCTTTCGTGACTTTGTTTCTCTCGGAGCGCCCTTTGCCAATGCCCTTGCGGCGATTTGGAGCGCCTTCGCATTTTTCGATTGTTCCTTTGGCTTCGCACTCATTTGCGTTGCGATCGTAGTTCCCAAGCGGGCTTTTTGTATCCGGGCTTGTCGCGGAGACTCATTCGTCCTTGGGCGTGATTGGCTGATCGCTGGTTTCGCTATCTCTCAGCGCAATTCCGCGTGATCGGGCAGTGTCATAAATCGTCGCAAAGAGACCAACAAGAGGGAATCGCCCTCCAAGCGGACTTGCGCCGAGGCGCCGCAAGAGTGAATGCGGTGTATGAGTTGCAATCGGACGACTTTCCAAATCATGCAAGCGACGGCCAGGTCGCCAGAAGTCATGAAGTAAATTTTCGATTGGTGTCACAAGTGTCTGGTCACTTGCAGCGGGCGGAACAGGATGAGCTTGATTTTCACCGCGCGTTGAAAGCGTGCGCTTTTCATGAATCCGTTCAAGCACGCGCGCAATCGGCATGCCTCGTAACTGAAAGAGTAAAAGCGGTTCATCTTCCAATCGCTCCGCAAGGTTGTGCATCATGCACACCACGTGCTTGCATGGTTGCGCAGCGCCACAAGTGCATTTGAGAATTGGATCGCAATTGGTTTTCGAACCTGGTTTCATCGGCACGAGTGGAGTTCGAATGCCAAGTGATGCGATCAATGGACCGACGGCAGGTGGTAGTTCTCCCACAAGAAATTTTGCAGCAAAGACCGCTTCTGTGCAAAGCGCAGCAATAATTTTGTCCCACTCTTCAGGAGTCCAAGTGACAAATGTAAGTTCCAATTGATATGGACGAGAGGATCTCCCTTGCACAGTTGAGATGATTTTCCCAGGCGCGGCCAAAAGCGTGACGGTTTGCCCAGTTAACGCATACGAATGTCCTTCATCAACTGCGTCAGAATTGGCCGTGGTCAGAGTCGCTCTGAAGAGCGGATCGGCAGTCCAAGGAAAATTTTCAATTCCTTGCTTTCGCTTGAACTTGAAGCCACCAATGACTCTGCGTGGATTTTCTGGCTGACGAGGTTTGTTTTGTTCTTGCCACTGCGTCATTCGCCGCCCTCCAATCCAGTCTTTCGCAACGACAGCATGTCACGAAGTTGTCCCGTGGACAATTCCGTCAGCCATGCATCGCCTGCGCCGATGATGTTCGTCGCTAATTCCGTCTTCTGCTCGATCATTTGATCAATGCGTTCTTCGAGAGTTCCAGTGCAGATGTATTTATGCACGTTGACAGTGCGAGTCTGGCCAATACGGAATGCTCGATCTGTCGCTTGATTTTCAACAGCTGGATTCCACCAACGATCAAAATGGAAGACATGATTTGCCGCTGTGAGATTCAGGCCGACGCCTCCAGCCTTCAGGCTCAATACGAAAATAGGCGTTGTTCCATCGCCTTTCTGAAATCGTTCGACCAATGCATCGCGTTTCGCCTGCGGTGTGCCACCATGAAGAAAGAGCGGTTCAACATCGAGAACTTGTCGAATCATTCCCACAAGTAGATGCCCCATTTGTCGGTATTGAGTGAAGATCAAGGCGCAATCTCCTGCAGCCAAGAGTTCTTCCAGCATCTCCATCAATCTTTGGGTCTTGCCACTTCGGCCTGGAATCAAAGAGTTTGGCGAAAGAATCAAAGGATGCCCTGCACTTGATTCACCGTCGATATCTTCGGCAGCAGCAACTGGTGGTGGGGCAATTACTTTCTTTTTACCAGTTGACCCATTGGTTTCGGATGGTCGTGCAGCGATGCCTTCACCCAAAAAGTGAGCAGGGTGATTGCAGATTTGTTTCAACTTGACCAACGCGCTGAGCACAAGTCCGCGCCGTCGAATTCCATCCGTCTGATCGACCTTCTGCAACATATCTGCGACAACTTCTTCATAGAGTCGCATTTGCTCGTCGGTCAGCACGATGTGTTGACGGCTTTCGACCAATGGCGGAAGATCGCTGATGACAGTCAAGTCTGTCTTGAGTCTTCGAAGAATGAATGGGCGAACAAGGGATCGCAAGCGTTCGGCTGTTTTTTGGTCTCGATTTCTTTCAATCGGCGCAGCGAAACGACGTCGGAAGTCCTGATTTGTTCCCAGATATCCAGGACAGCAGAATTCCAAGATGGACCAGAGTTCAGCAAGTCGATTTTCGACGGGAGTTCCAGTGAGTGCAATGCGAGATTGTGTATCGATCGATCGAATTGCAGCGGTCTGTTTTGTAGGAGGATTTTTGATGTATTGCGCTTCATCCAGCACAATACGACGCCATGGAACACTCTGCAGAGTTTCTTTATCGCGCACAACGATTGCATATGTTGTCAGCACAACATCGCTGTCCATTGCGATCTGTGAAAATCGCTCGCCGCCTGGTCGATCGAGGCCATGTTGAATATGCACCTTCAACTCTGGAGCGAATCGCGTAAGTTCGCGTTTCCAATTTCCCATCACGGACATCGGCGTTACAAGAAGCGATGGACCGATCTGCGCAACGCCAATCTTTGATCGTTCGTGTTGCAGAAGAGCAATCAACTGAATTGTCTTTCCCAAACCCATGTCGTCTGCAAGGCACGCACCCAGCCCCAATCGATCAAGGAAGACAAGCCAACTGAGTCCAGACAATTGATATGGACGAAGAATTCCGCGGAATGATTCTGGAGCACTCGTCATCTGGAAACTTTCGCTTACATCATTTCCAGAAAGCAGTTGTCGCACCCAGCCTGTTGCTTGAATTCCGCTCACGGGCAACGCTTCTGGCGGACCGTCAATCCCGTTTGCCATACGAAGCGCTTCGACGAGCGTCATCGTTCCGCCAGGATGACTCTTCAAAAACTTGAGCGCCGAATCAATATCTTCGGGGCGAAGGTCGACCCACTGTCCGCCGATGCGAATCAATGGTGCGCCTTTTTGAGCCAATTTCTCAAGCATTTCGACCGACACAGTTTGTGTACCAAGCGCGACTTGCCAGCGATAGCCGACGAGCGATTGCAATCCAAGTCCAAGCGATCCATTCGATCCAGTTCCAGCAACACCAGCCATTGGTGGTTCTTCTGGAGAATCGATAAGTAAGTTTGCATTGATACGACTTGCAGATTCGCCCCACCACTCTGGAACTTCCACAAAAAATCCAGCTTCGAGAAGAACCGGTCGCAGGTCACGCATGAATTGATAGACCTGTCGCGTATCAAGATCCATTCCAGAAGGACTTTCATCTTCCAGCGCATCGTCAAGCTCTGGCCAGATTCTGCTCGCACGCGCTAATTCTTTCAAGAGCATTTCAGCAAGTTCTTCGTTGCGCGCAGAATTTGCACTCGCACGCTTTCCGCTTGGTCGATGAAACAAAGATTGCGCGTCGATCACAGTGTCGGGCGCTTCAGGGTCGACCAAGCCAAACGAAACTCGCCATGTGGAATCAATCCCATCGTCTGCGCCATCCAGGTCTGGCTCTGAGACTTCGAATCTCAGACGCATTCCTGTGGTCACACGTGCTTCATCAAGAACTCCAAGCCATCCGCGCGTGTCGCGAAGAATATCGAAGGAAGTACGACGTCCAATCTTGATGGAATCCTTCGAACCCAGTAGCCCAGAAAGCCACGCTGCGTGCGAATCGACAGCAGGATCGAAGTCCGCGATCGATTCCTCGAAGTTTTCCTCGACAAGGACAGACCGCACGATTCCATCGATAATTGTGCTGAGAAATGAATCGACAATGGGCCAAGCGTGTCCATCTGTTCCGTCGATTGCACGCGCAGACGCAGGCATGCTGGCAAGCAAGTCTGCGAGTTGGATATCCGTATCGCCATCGTTCAGCCATGGTCGCCACTGTCCAACATATGTTCCGTCGCGTCGTTGCAGAACAGTTGGAATGACTCGTTGATCGATTACAGAGTCGATCGCAAATTTTGTCAGCGCCATCCACCAGTGCATCGAATGCGCAAGTACGAAAAACTTGTTGGGAGTTGCCTCTGTGTTGCGCATCTCCAACAAGAATCTGACCGTCGAGTCCGCTGTGATTCGAATTGTTGGCACTTGTGTCGGCTCGAGCGTGCGCATTTCTTCATCATGACTGACGCTGCCAAGAAGTCCTATCAGTCGACTTGAAGGAAGCGTGATAGATCGTGTTACTTTCAATCCAGCAGGTGCCGGCGCGTGGGGCAAAAGCAAATCGAGGTGATCTTCTTTCGAACCGTTAAGTGAACCAATGATTGGCTCGAGCGCATTGCGAAGATCTTTCGCAGATGCTGCGAAGGGATGTGCAGGAGCGGCCACGCGTACATCTTCACGAGCAGACGACAGCGATTCGCCCCAGAGATGCAGGGAACCATCAAACCAATTTGCGTGAACGACGAGCATTTGAAAAAAATCTTGTACGAAACAGATTCGAATGATTGCGCTGGGGATCGAACCCAGGACCTAGAGGTTAAAAGCCACTTGCTCTACCAGCTGAGCTACGCAATCGTGATGGGATTTGAGTTGGGGAAAGAGTGTACCCATCCCTGACCAGACCCACCCAACCAAAGGGGGAGCGGAAAAACTATTAGAAATCCATCGCTTTATCGGACTATGATTATTGTCACGCTTGCAGATTGCCGATAAATGTGACGGTCGCAGGTAATGGAGGAACTTTCTTGCTTATCTGACGATTGGAAGGCACGTTATGTATCGAAACCACTTGTTTTATGGGCGAGTTACCCTCGCTCCTTACCGAAAGAATGCCACATGAGCGCTTCAGTTCCCATCATTGAACAATTCCTTGCCTATCTCCTAGATGAGCGACATTTCAGCCCATATACATCCCGTTGCTACGGGCTGGATCTACGACAGTTCGCCGACTTTATTGTCGGTGAATACTCCATCGACTTTGATGAAGCGCACGAACGGGCAGTCTTGGAGAAGCGAGACGCAACATCGAAGAACACAGTGTGTGGACGAATGCTGACGGCAGATGTCGAAGTCGTTCGTGCATTTCTTGCTCACCTTGTCGGCCAGAAATATTCTGCGGCGACGACAGCAAGAAAGATTGCAACTCTGCGCTCGTTTCACAAATGGATGGAAAAGCGTGGATTGACTTCGACAAATCCCATGACGCTCATTCGAACGCCCAAGCAAGCACGCAGACTTCCAAAGGCGATCACTGTCGACCAAATCGAAAAACTCTTAGCGGCTCCAAGTGAATCGGACATGCTCGGTGCGCGCGATCGAGCGATTCTCGAAACGCTCTATTCCACTGGCATCCGAGTCAGCGAAGTTGTCGCGATCAATCGTGGCGATCTTGATATCGAAGGAAGTCAATTGAAAGTGAAGGGAAAAGGCCGCAGAGAACGAGCTGTTCCCGTTGGTTCGCATGCGTTGGCAGCGGTCTGTCGATACATCCTTCGAGCAGAAGCTGAAAAAGTTCCCATGGATGCTGGAAGTCCACTCTTTGTGAATAAGTTGGGATCACGTTTATCCAGCCGATCGGTTCGTCGTAAGGTCTCGAAGTATTTGAAGATCGCCGGATTGGATCCAGATATCTCTCCACACACGATTCGCCATTCGTTTGCAACCCATCTGCTTGACAACGGAGCGGACTTGCGCGCTGTGCAGGAATTGCTCGGCCATCAATCGCTTTCAAGCACGCAGGTGTATACCCATCTCACGACCGCACGAATGCGCGAGGCCTATGACCGCGCTCATCCGCGCGCCGAAGCGTCATAAGAAAACATCGTGCAACGAAAAGAGAAGATTGAATCAGCGGTGCCTGCGAGTTGGTCATTGCGCAGGGGTGATTGCTTGGATGTTCTTCCCACTCTTGAGAGTGCCTCGGTTGATTTGATTTACCTCGATCCTCCGTTCAATTCGGGACTTCGTCGTCAAGGTCGCAAGGGATTGACCTTTGATGATCGCTTCGTCGATGTTGCTGCGTACAGAGAGTTCATCGGACCGCGTTTAATTCAAGCGCACCGTGTCTTGCGTTCGACTGGATCGATCTTGGTGCATGTTGATTGGCGCACCAGTCATCATGTTCGTTTTCTGCTTGATGAGATTTTCGGTGCGGAAAATTTCGTGAATCATCTTGTGTGGGCGTATGGGCTCGGCGGTTCTGGTCCGCGATCATTCGCACGCAAGCACGACGATATTTTCTTGTATGGACGCGGCCCTGCGTATTGGTTCGAGCCACCGCTTGTTCCTGCAAAGAGCGTTCGGTTGCGTGGTCGAATGAAAAAGGCAACAGATGTGATCGACATTCCATCAATCAACAATATGGCAATCGAGCGAACGGGTTGGCCAACGCAGAAACCAATTGCGCTTCTGAATATGTTGGTCAATGCGTGTTGTCCGCCAAATGGGACTGTGCTTGATATCACCTGCGGAAGTGGAACCACACTTGTGGCTGCGATTCAATCTGGTCGTTGCGCAATGGGAATTGATATGTCTGATGCTGCACTTGCAATTGCTCAGAAACGGCTTGAAAGTGCCTGTTTAAGCGCGGTGGTCAAACATCCCACACAACGATCCGCTCGAGTTCGGCGGTCGCAGACTCCAGAGACTTCGCCGTTGGCCCAGTCAGCGTGATATGTCCCAACTTGCGCCCAGCGCGCGCGCCCTTGCCATACAAGTGAAGTTTCGCACCTGAAATTTCCAGGATGCGAGAAGTGATTGGCGCACGACCGACCAAATTGATCATGATGCTTGATCCTTCGCATTCGGTCGATCCAAGATGCATTGACCCAACTGCACGCAGATGATTTTCGAATTGGCTTGTGGCCGCACCGTCAATTGTCCAGTGTCCAGAATTATGAACACGAGGCGCCATCTCATTTGCGATAAGTCCTGAAGCTGTCACGAAAAATTCGACGGCGATCACTCCGACATAGTCGAGAGATTCCAGAAGCGCTCGGACATATTTCTTGGCAGCATCGGCAAGTTTCCCATCTCTATCGCAGGGGGCTGGCGCTTGACTCTTCCAGAGAATTCCATTTCGATGTTCATTCTGAGTCAATGGGTAGAACGCAATGACCGCTCCGTGGCCGGGGTTGCGTGCGCGGACAGCGATCATGGAAACTTCTGCAGAAAAATCCACGAAAGACTCCAGAATGCAGGGCACTCTGCCAAGTTCGTCCCACGCAGCGCGCACGGTTGCAGCAGAGTCTGCGCCACCAGTGCGAAGCACGCGTTGACCTTTACCGTCATATCCAAGCCGTCGCGTTTTGAGAACTGCGGGCAGCGGAACTTTATGCACAGCGGAATCGATTTCGCTTGCGGAAGCAATGCCGACGAAGTTCTGAACTGGAATTGACAAGTCGCGAAAAGTGGTTTTTTCTGCGATGCGATCTTGCGCTATCGCAAGCGCGCGAGCAGTCGGCGCAAGCATCAATCGCTCCGAAAGCCACTGCGCAGTTTCGGCGGGAACATTTTCGAATTCGTATGTCGCAAATGAAAGATCTTGAGCGAATCGTTCGAGACCATCAATGTCGTCATACGGTGCACGAATAATTTCTCCTAATCGTCCAGCAGGGCAATCGGCAGCGGGCTCTAGAAAACGAAATTGAAATCCAAGTGGCAACCCAGCCAAGCCAAGCATGCGCCCGAGTTGTCCTCCACCAACGACTCCGATTTTCACCGGCTTTTCTTTCGTGTTGATTTGGCGGATTTTTTTGAAGTCGACTTCGCAGGATCAGGATTCGCAAGAACTTCTTTGGTCTGTCGCGATCGCCATGCTTCCAGTGAACGGCGAATTGCTGGGCGGCTTCCTGCAAGAATCGAAGCGGCCAAAAGTGCGGAGTTGACCGCGCCAGCACGACCGATTGCAAGTGTTGCAACAGGAATACCTGCGGGCATCTGCACGATCGAGAGCAACGAATCTAATCCGTGGAGTGTCTTGCTTTCAACTGGCACGCCCAAAACAGGAAGGCATGTCCGACTCGCAGTCATCCCAGGCAAGTGAGCTGCGCCACCAGCTCCAGCAATAATCACTTCGATCCCACGACCGTGAGCTCGATCCGCATATTGAAAGAGCTGCGTTGGCGTTCGATGCGCGCTGACAACGCGTTGTTCAAATGGAATACGCAGCGCGTCAAGCGTTTCGCATGCATGACGCATTGTTTCCCAATCACTTCGAGAGCCCATGATGACGCCGACGAGCGGTCTTTGCGTTGCCATAGAGCGATACTACCGAAGGATTGAATCAATCTTCTATTCGATGGTTTCGCTTTGTTCTTGCGAAGATTTATTCAAACACTTCATTTTTAGCGTCGTCGACATCGGGAGAATCCAGCAAGTCCAATGAGTGCAAGCGCACTTGGGGCAGGAATGACGGCAATCGACATGTTGTCAATAGTTGGATATGCAAATCCAAATGAAAAAGTGCGCTTTTATCAAATCCGACTGCGAGCCGCGTCAAATATCAAGTTTGTCGGGTCCAAAGTCCAACCATCACGGGAAGGCGCAGTCATCAATTTGTTTGCTTTTATAGCCCAACCATCTGCGCCGACGAGGCCGCTTTCAAAGTCGTATGTGATTGTCCCTTGAGAGCTATCTACAGAGCGGTAAGCGATGGCCCCGCAAAGTACAAGTTCGGTCAGTCGCGATGCATACTCAAAGTTGGAACCTGTCATTTCAGATTTCGTTTCAAGATCCATCGTCCATGCGCGGACAGCGTTGATCCACTCGAGGTGATGCCCAGCAGGTCGGGTCAATGTCGGAGCTGGCGTAACAACTTTTTCAGCAAGTGCTCCAGGCAAAATGAGGTGCTCGTCATAGTTCGAAAAGAGAAAACCCTTCGACCCTTGGAAGAGTGTGTTGAAGCGACCATAATTCTGTCCGTCCTTCGCAGAAAGTTCTTGCACTGTCGGTGAAACTTTTCCTCCATCGAACCAACGCAGAATCAATGGATCTTTTCCTGCCTGTCGCGATGGCCATGTCAGTGCCCAGGAAACTTCAAGTGAGACTGGACATCCCACACTGTCGACTGCAGGACCATCTGTCCGAATCTCTGCGCGCAATCCACTTTGATCACCAAGCCCAAGAGCCCAGAAGGGGAGATCCAAAATGTGACACGCCATATCACCGAGTGTTCCGCTTCCATACTTCCAATAGCGTCGCCAATTTGCAGGGGCGACATCTTTTATATATGCACTCGGCAACGTAGGACCTTGCCAGAGATCCCAATCAAGCGATGCAGGAACAAGCGCGCCAGGTGTGAGTTGGCCGCAACACCACGATCTGTTATCCCAACAATCTGCAGATGAAATTTCGCCGATCGCACCAGAACGAATCAATTCGACGACTGTGCGATAGTTGTTCCCAGCGTGAATCTGCGTTCCCATCTGCGTTGGCACTTCGGCAACTCGTGCCATCTGTGCAATTGTGCGAGCCTCTGCAACTGTGTGAGTCAGTGGTTTCTCGCAGTAGACCGGCAATCCGCAAGCAAGCGCCATTGCAGTTGCAAATGCATGCGTGTGATCTGGAGTGCTGACCAACACTGCATCAATCTCGATCGCGCCAGCTTGAATATCGCGGTAAAGAAGTCGAAAGTCGCGATAACGCTTTGCAAGTGGAATTCGTAGGGCAGTCGCATCGAGCATTCCAAGGTCGACATCACAGAGCGCAGAGATTTCCACAAACTGAGGATTCGGTCCCGCATCGCATTGTGCAAGAAGTTCATTCAGATTGTCCAGTCCACGCCCGCCGACGCCGATACACGCAATTCGCAGAGATTGATCTCGCTCTCTTCTATATTTTGCAATCGGCCTTCCATCACTTCTCGAACGCTGACGAGAGGATGTTTGACAAGACCAAAGCGCAGAACTTGCCGCCAGTGAAAATCCAGAGAGTTGCAAGAAGCGTCTTCGATTCATGAGATCATGCTTGTAGGTGGAAAGCATCGTGAATAAGTGAAGTGGATCATTGCGCTGGTGTTGTGATCGGAGTCGACCTTTCCATAAGATTTGGGAAAAGTTGCTGAACGCCTCCGACGATGAAACTGACCGCAACAGCTGCGAGTAGGAGTCCCATGATTCGATTGAAGATGTTCATTCCAGTGATCCCAAAGAGTCGTGAAAGTCCGCGTGAAACGCGCAGAGTGAAATATGTCAAGACGCCGATTACCAAGCAGAGTCCAATCAAGATCAAGCGGTGTTGAAAAGTCGTCGCCTTGTCCGCCACAATGATTGCGGTTGAAATCGCGCCAGGTCCTGCCAAGAGAGGTATTCCGATGGGAACAATCGCCACACTGTTTCGATGCGCAGCTTCCAATCGTTCGTCAGCTGAAATGCGCGCGCCCGCATCAGATCGCGCGTTGAGCATATTGATCGCCATCAGCAGAACCAAGATTCCACCTGCGATAGAGAAGTCCATCACATTGATGCCGAAAAACCCCAGAATCGTGTCGCCAGCAATGATCGACACGCTCAGAACCAGAAAGACCGTGATCGCTGTCGCACGCGCAGCGCGATCTCGTTCGCTTGAAGTCATCTGATTGGTGAGACTGACGAACATTGGAACACCCATCACCGGATTGACGATGGCGATCATCGAAATAAAAATCTGCGCATAATCGACGTGGTTCACATTGACAATGTACGGGCAAGACTCTTCTGATGGGATTTGATAAAATTGCATGAATGAATGCAACTATGAATAAATCAACTTCAAATCGAATTGGTTTTTTGTCGTCGATCGCACTCGCACTGACAATGCTGTTGTCACACTTTGGGTGTTCGACGATGAGTGGTTCAAATTTTTCCAAATCGAAGCCCATCACTCGCGAAGATGCAATTGGAACATGGAGTCTGACCGATTCCGAAAATGAACTCTTCAATACGATTTTGTCAGCCGATGGATCAGTCGTTGATACATGGTGGAAAGGTGAAGATGGCGTAAAGGGCGAGCGTGGCCGCTGGGAATTGGACAATGGCAGAATTGATATTCGTCTCAGTAGCGGGTGGCGTGATGTGATCTATCGCTCTGAACTTGGATATGCCAAGCTGGGATATCCGCCAGGGCTTGCGCTTGGATCTGGTCCACAGAGTGAACCTGTGAACAATGGGGGAGCGGTCAAAGTTTCTGGCGATGATTTACGCTTCGTTGGCGTGTGGATCATTCCCGGCGCTCTCGCTGGACCGAAGTATGAGTTGTACGCCGCGCTTCGATCAGATGGCATGGCGATGAAGAGCATCGATGCAATCCATCAAGGGACTTGGCAGATCGAATCGGGAATCGCACATGTGTATTGGGCAGATAGATGGCACACGACGATTGAACCGGTTGACGATGGAACATTTTTCTCCAAGTCGTGGAAACCTGGAATCGCGTTGAGTGAAATGCCCACCGGATCAGCCGTTGTTCGTCGCGTTATGAAATGATGTTCGAGATTTGGCAACTGCTTGAGAGGACTTAATCACTGAATCCTGGCTGAAAGCCAGAGTAGGGATAGTTCGGCTGCATAACCGTTGGATCCTCATTCCATCGTTCTTCAAGAGTTGATTCGTTCATCGACCATGCACCATCATTGTTGATGTTGTTTGACGCATGAGATAAAGAAGTCGAACCATCACTGACATTCACAGATCTCTCGGTGCCGCATCCAAACAAAGCACCAACGCATAAAACGAGAAGTGCTGTCATTTTGAACGGTGCTGTCACGGATGCTTGTTTCATCGCACTTGAGTATATGGAATCTTGTTAGGCGATATTGCTCGTAATTTTGGGAGTTTGCATCGGTTGCCGCCTTGGTGGAATGTCTGCTCGTTTGGGTGCGGGCTGTTCAGCGAGTCGAGCCAAGACATCGTCGAGCAACACTGGTCCATACTCCCAGCAATCCACGCCAACATCCGCACTACGCCAAATAGATTCGAATGCTCCGTGCGTGTGTCCATAGAGATGCATTGCGCCGTCGAAGAATCCTTGCCAAGTTCGTAGTGGATAATGGCAACAGACGATGCGCTCTTGACCGCCTGCCCATCCTTTAAATGAAAGGATTTCATGCGCATCATCGAAAATATTTTTTAGGCGCTTGCGCGATGGATCATGATTGCCGCGCACGATCTCCATCGATCCGCAAATTATTCGCTTGCGTAGATCTTTCGCATACTGCATGCTGGCTTCGCCTTCTTCGCCTTTCCAAATTCGCGGACCTGTGAAGTCGCCCAAATGCAGGAGGTGATCACGGCGATTGACGCGTGAATTGATGCGGTCGAGTAGCAACTCGTCCATCGATCTCACATCGTTGATTGCGACAGGGCGCGCAAACATCCCGATTGCTTCGACATGTCCAAAGTGCGTATCTGCAGTGACCCAAATTCGCTTTGCCATATTTGCATTCTATGAGCGGTTCAACAAGAGGGAGAATTTTGAGCGATGTATACAGCCACGGAATCAGCCACGGAATCAGCCACGGAATCAGCCACGGAATCAGCCACGGAATCAGCCACGGAATCAGCCACGGAATCAGCCACGGAATTACAGAAGTGGGCAGCCGTGAAAAGTCCTCTCGGGGCTCAGACAGTCCTCGGCGACCGACACGATCCGATTTTCGAA
>CAMBWI010000057.1 GCA_945871445.1 Singulisphaera sp. GP187
GCAGAGGCTGATTTCTTGTGAAAAATTTTATAAAGTCAAAGAATTTCACGATCGCAGTGGTTGGCGCAACTGGAGCCGTTGGAGCAGAATTTATCGAATTGCTTGTCATAAACGGCGTTTCTGCGGACAGAGTCAGGCTCTTTGCAAGCGAGAGATCGGCCGGTCGGTCAATTCCTGTTTGCGGGAAGTCGGTAGTTGTCGAAGCTCTCAAGACAGGTTGTTTCGCCGAAGTGGGCATCGCATTCTTTTCAGCGAGCAAGGGAATTTCCAAGTCGTGGGCGGCGCAGGCAGTTGCATCTGGTGCGTGGGTCGTCGACAATTCGAGTGCCTTCCGCATGAATGTTGAAGTGCCGCTCATCATTCCAGAAGTGAATGCCAACGCGCTCGATGCATGCAAAGGTCCTTCAATTGTTTCAGTACCGAACTGTTCGACGATTGTTGCGCTTGTCGCCGCAACGCCGCTACACCGCGTGGCGAAAGTTCGGAGAATGACTGTTGCGACATATCAAGCCGCAAGCGGTGCGGGCGCAGCTGCGATGCGAGAATTGGAATCGCAAGCGCACGCATTTGCGGAAAAGACTCCGATGCAAACTGAAATTTTTGGCAGGCAATATCTCTTCAATTGTTTCAGCCACAACTCAGCGATCGGGCCCGAGGGTTATAACGAAGAAGAAGCGAAGTTGCTGTACGAGACGCGCAAGATTTGGTCGGATGACACGGTGAGAATCACTGCGACATGCGTTCGCGTGCCAGTTCTGAGAGCCCACTGCGAAGCGATCGGTTTGGAATTTGAGACACCGCTTACGGAAGTGCGTGCTCGAGAAATTCTTGGTGCTGCTTCCGGCGTGGAATTGGTCGATGATCGAATCAACAATCGTTTCCCTGAACCTCTCAATGCAGCTGGGCGAGATCCTGTGCTTGTGGGGCGAATTCGTGCGGATTGGAGTTTGCCACCAGGAATGGGCCTGCAAATGTTTGTCGCAGGAGATCAGATTCGAATTGGCGCAGCGTTGACGGGGTGGAATATCGCAGAGTTGATTGCCGCGCGGATTGGTGAGTGAGTGGGGCGAGAGAGTTGGGCGCTAGAGCTTGGAGAGAACGCGTTTCGTCGAAATCACGCCAGTAGATCGCGCGTGGCTTGTTCCACATTTGGCTGGCGCATTAAATGTTCGCCAACAAGAACAATGTTGATGCCATGCGATCGCAGTCGTTTCAGATCTTCGGGAGTTGTGATACCGGATTCGCTGACGAGGATCCGCGGATCTTCGACCAAGTCCGCCATACGCAGCGAGTGATTGATATCCGTTTTCATCGTCCGTAGATTTCTGTTGTTGATTCCTAAGAGGGAATAGCCCGCGTGTGGAAATCCGACATGGTTCAACACCCGACATAGATTTTCCGCATCATGAACTTCCAACAGAATGGTCATTCCCAGTTCAACGCAGAGAATCTGAAAGTCGATGACTTCGCTTTCACGCAAGCATTCCGCAATCAGCAGAACGGCATCTGCGCCGGCGGCTCGGGATTCCCAGATTTGATATGTGTCGATAATGAAATCCTTGCGCAACACGGGAAGGGGTATTGCGTCTCGAATAGCGTGTATGTATTCCAGTTTTCCACCGAAATCTGCGGTATCAGTCAGGCATGAGATCGCAGTCGCACCGCCTGCGTGATATTGTCGTGCGATGGCGACAGGATCGAAATCTTCGCGGATGACTCCTGCAGATGGACTTTTGTGTTTGACTTCTGCAATCAATCGAGTGCGAGATGTGTTTCCGTGGTCGAAGACGGCTTGGAAAAAATTGCGCGTCCTTCCAAGTTCGGAGATTCGCTCGCGGAGTTCCTCCAGTGGGACAGCGATTTTCGCAGCGGCAACTTCCTTGCGTTTGCGCCGAACAATTGTCTTGAGTACATCGGTCATAGTCGCACTTGGGATTCTGGCAGCAAAGAGTAGGGGGGAAGTCGCTGATCCGTCGACTGCTGAGCCTGCGTCGAATTGGCCGACCATCTCTCTGGCACTCGGTGCGGCAATCATCATCTTGGTCCTTGCGACTCGAGCGATGCGATTGACGTACGCGCCTGCAAATGAATGGAAATTGTCAGCGTGCAAATCATTTGCATTGTTCGCACTCCTGTATGTCACAGGTGCATTTGGCAGTTGGATGCTTTCGTATGTCTGTGGCATATCGGCGGGTGATGAATCGATGAAAGCAAAAGTCATCGCAGGGCTTGGAGGGTTCGCCACTCAAGTCGCATTGTTGTTTGCGGTCTTTCGCATGCAATATTTGATGTCCACTTTCTTGCAAGCTTCCACAATCGAACCCGCAATCGAATCCACGCGCAAACTTCCTGCGCCATGGGGAACCCTTCGGTCGATCTTCTTTGGAGCATTTATTTTGGCGATCGCATGGTTTCCACTGCAAGCTGTTGGGGGAATCGTTGCATCGATCCAACTCTATTTCGGAGGACTTCAGCCGCCGACGGATGGTCATTCCACTTTCGATCTTCTGAGTCAATCGCACGACAAGCTGTTGACTTGTGCGATGGTTGTCATCATTCTCATTTGCGCACCGATTACGGAAGAATTCACATTTCGTGGAGCGATGCAGATGGGGCTTCGTGGTTCAGGATTTTCGCCGTGGTGGGCGATCATTTTTACAAGCATTTTTTTCGCGGTCTTTCATATTCCAGTGCTTACTCCCGGCGCGGTGGCGTCTGGAATCGCAACGCTTTTCTTGCTCGCGGTGATTCTTGGCTGGCTGATGCAACGCACGGGGCGAATCGAAGCGCCAATTGCCGCGCACTCGCTTTTCAATTTTACGAATCTCATGTTGTTCTGGCTTGGTTGACGCCGACGAAGCATCCGAGAGTTTCGTAGGATCATCCCCAGTATGAGTTTGACCCCCGCACCACATTCAAGGCCGCGCATTCTGACTGGCGATACGCCAACAGGAACATTGCATTTAGGGCATTGGGTTGGAAGCGTCAAGCGACGCGTCGAATTACAATCAACACACGAATGTTATTTTTTGATCGCCAATATGCATGCGTTCACCATGCGAGTCGATCACGCCGCAGACATTCGCCGTGATTCAATCGAGATTGTGCGGGATTATTTGGCGATGGGAATCGATCCAAAGTTGTCTGCGATTTTCTTGCAAAGCGAAGTGCCAGCGATCGCAGAATTGACTTTTCTGTTTGCAATGTTATTGCCGTTCAATCGCGTGATGCGCAATCCAACGCTGAAGGACGAGATCAAGATCAAGAATCTTGGCGAGACGTATTCATTCGGATTTCCGCTCTATGCCGTCGGTCAAACTGCGGACATCTTGGCGTTTCGCCCGACTGGCGTGCCCGTTGGAGAGGACCAAGTTCCGCATCTCGAGATGACACGCGAAGTTGCCCGCAGATTCAATCAGATTTTCTGCGGCGTCTCTGAACATGCAGAAGACTCTGATCACCAAAAACTTGGAGGGACTTTCCCAATTCCTCACGCAGATGTGGGAGTGGTCGGTCGTTTGATGGGCATTGATGGCGTGAACAAGATGAGCAAGAGTTTGGGAAATGCAATTTTTATCGCAGATCCTCCAAAGGAAGTGCAGAAAAAGATGGGCAAGATATTCACTGGTCGACAAAGCCCCACCGAACCAGGCGATATCACCAACGCGCTCTTTCAATATGTTGATGCGTTTCTTCCCGATCCGGCAAGAGTTGCGGAATTGAAAGATCGATATGCACGCGGTGACAATCTTGGCGATGGCCATGTAAAGCAAGAAGTTGCCGAGGCACTCAATCGTTTTCTCGAACCGATGCGAGAGCGTCGTAAGCAATACGAAGGTCGCGATGACGCGATCATTGAGATTCTTCGAGATGGTTGTGTGCGTGCGAATCGCGTCGCCGAAGAGACGCTTGCGATGGTGAAGGACGCCGCGAAACTTTCTTATTTCCCACGCCGACTGACACTCGGTTGAGGCGGCTTTACATTCACCTTGCGCATCTTCATTTCGCGCGGATGACAGTTTGCAATGATGTCTTTCAAGTGATCGCGCGTGACGTGGGTATAAATCTGCGTCGTCGTGATGCTGGAATGCCCGAGTAATTCTTGTACGACGCGCAAGTCGGCTCCGCCGTTGACCAAATGCGTCGCAAATGAATGTCGAAGTGTGTGCGGATGCACATCGCTCAATCCTGCGAGCGCAGCATTTTTCTTGACCAATTGCCATATCGCAACACGGTCGAGAGGTCGCCCAGAAAAAGAAAGCAACAATCGAAATCCATCTTTCCCTCCGCCGATTTTCGCCAGCGCAGGCCGACATTCCGCAAGATATTTCAAGGTCCATTGAATTGCTGGAACGCCAATCGGCACGATGCGCATCTTGCCGCCCTTTCCCGTCACCGCAAGCGAACCAATCGTCTCGTGAAAATCATTCACCTTTACTGTGCAGACTTCGCTCGCTCGCAATCCACCGCCATACAGAAGTTCCAGCAGCGCGCGATCTCGTAGCCATAATTTTCCTTGTGCTGGAGATGGGAACTCGACGAGTGTCTTCACCTGCCTCGCGGTCATCGCTCCTGGCAATCGTTTCCACGCAGTTGGTCGCTCAAGCAATCGTGCGGGATCACGAGCGATCGATCCCATCGCGCGAAGCCAACGAAAAAAGACTCGAATCGTTGCAAGATGACGCGTGACAGTTGTCGCTTGATATCCGCGCTCTTTCGAAAGCCATCGAATGTGATTTGTCAGATCCGCCATCGTCGCGGTTGATGGGTCTTCGTTCCCGCGTTCATTGAGATATGAAGACAAGAGATCTAAATCTCGACCGTACGCCTCCAGAGTCAGAGTCGCAAGCCCGCATTCGATCCGGCAGAACGCCAGAAAGTCACGGCGTCTTCGGGCGGCTACGGTAAGAACTTCCATGGACTGTGGGTTGCATCAGTGCGGGAACAAGATTTTTTCGAAGGATGCCACTTTGATTGTCGCCAACGGTTTCGCGAAATCTCGTTTCCATATTGATTCGGTGATACAGCGCGCATGCATGAAATCCACCACAACAATATGTGAACAACTGTTCAACCTCGCCGAGTGAGAAACGCGAAGTGCAACGATGATCGTTGAGGTCCAGATGCGGGCAGTAGAGGGGATCAGGATCGTTCATTGCTTGTTGAGTGATTTTTCGAAAACGTTTGGAGTGTGTAAAGAAGAGGATTGATGGGTGATTTTCGCACTGAGGAGAAGGATTACTCTACTGTGCGGAATCGGTCGAAACGACCATAATTCTGCACATTTACTTCGCTAGCATTCTGTATATGAACACGGACCGACCTACGGTCGCAATTTCTTTGGGTGACCCTTGCGGCATTGGCGCCGAAGTCACCGTCAAGGCGCTTCACGACCCGATCGTCAGGCGCGCTGCGAAATGGGTCGTGCATGGTTCCAATCATTTGATGCATGTTGCTGCGGAGCGAAGCGGAATTCCAGTCAATTGGCTTCGAGTAGCTGTGGAGAGCGAGCGGGCGCAACATGGAATTGATTCTGACTATGTTGTGCTTGATCACGGACAAGTGCTTGGACTTTACGATGGACGCGAACCATCGAAGATCGGCGGTTTGGCGAGCAAGGCGTATGTCGAAGCAGCGATTGTGGATGCAATGCGTCAACAAGGTGATCCGCGTCGTGTCGATGCAGTTGTGACAGCGCCGATTAGCAAAGAATCCTGGTCGCTCGCAGGCTATCGATGGCCTGGACACACAGAATTGTTTGCGTTTCGAACGCGCGCGCGCCGTCATTGCATGGCATTTTCCGCATCGAAATTGCGCGTTGCGTTAGCGACAACTCATGTTCCGCTTATGACGATTCGAGATTTGCTGACCATTGGTCGCGTCTTTGATCCGATCGATTTGGGAAATCGATTTTGCAAAGACATGGGAGTTGCTTCACCGAGAATCGCAGTCTGCGGGTTGAACCCCCACGCGGGCGAGAACGGATTGTTTGGTGATGAAGAAGAGCGAATCATTCGACCTGCAATTGATATGGCGTGTAGCGCTGGTATCGACGCAACAGGTCCGTGGGCTGCGGACACCATTTTCCGTGATGCGCTGAATGGAAGATACGACTTGGTCGTTGCGATGTATCACGATCAAGGATTGATTCCGCTGAAGATGGTTGCTTTCGAGTCCGCCGTGAATGTGACGCTTGGTATTTCAATCGTTCGAACGAGTCCAGATCATGGAACTGCATTTGGTATTTCTGGCGAAGGCAAGGCTGACCCGAGCGCGATGCGAGAAGCAATGTTGTTGGCTGCGAAGTTGGCGCGCGCTCCTCGAACTTCTGGACCGCTGCGATCTGGTGGCAATCATCCAGATGGGCCGGCTCGAGGCGAGTGGTCATCAAGTGGGCCGTGGACGAGTTGATTTCATTTGCGCAATCGATATAAATAGAAAGGCAGTCGCGGACACAGCCGTGGATACATCCACAGAATTGCATTAGTGGGCAGCCGCCGACACAGCCACAGAATCGGACAGCAAATTGAGGCAGCCGTGGAAAGTCCTCTCGGGGCTCAGACAGTCCTCGGCGACCGACACGATCCGATTTGCGAAGTTTGATTGCAAGCGCAGTCAGTCGCCTGCGGAACTCGCCCGAGAGAACTTTCCAACGGCTGGGAACGCAAGTTGAAGTTCGACTGAATCAGCCACGGATACAGCCACGGATACAGCCACGGATACAGCCACGGATACAGCTGCGGACACAGCCACAGACACAGCCACAGATACAGCCGCAGAATCGGACAGCAAATTGAGTTAGCCGTGGAAAGTCCTCTCGGGGCTCAGACAGTCCTCGGCGACCGACACGATCCGATTTGCGAAGTTTGATTGCAAGCGCAGTCAGTCGCCTGCGGAACTCGCCCGAGAGAACTTTCCACGGCTAGGCATGCTTTGTGATGATCGTCATTTGGTCCAGGCCGATATGCCTTCGCGTGCATCAGAATGATTTGAGCTCGGAGCCAAATCAGTCTGCTGTACACCACTGCATTGAAATGCAAATTCAACTCCCATTCACATATTTTATTTACGGCGCAATCACGATCGTGCTGTTTGGTTCTGTGAGAAGTTCATAAACCAGTTCGACATCCGTATTACTCAGGCGAACGCATCCCATCGATTCTTGTTTTCCAATCGAAGCGGGATCAACAGTTCCGTGAATTCCATACCCCTTGATTCCTTGATTGTGCGCCTCGACGCCGATCAATCCAATCCATCGCTCGCCAATTGGATTCTTTGGATCATCCGATGCAAAGCGTTCGCCAGTGCGCGGATTCTTCCATTCAGGATTGATCAGTTTGCTTTTTGGTCGGACCATGAATGCGCCAGTCGGAGTCGAATTCAACTCGCCAAGTCCGACAGGAAAAATCGCGACAAGAACACGGCTTGGACCTTCGCCTGCAAAGATCTTCATTTGGTAATTGCTTTTCGAAATTTCCGCATGAAATGCGCCGACGGGAAGTTTTAGTTTCTGTCCGATGCGAAGTGACTTCTCGCTCTTCATCGCATTTATGCGTTGAATGATGCGCCAATCAGTCTGTATATCATTTTTCTTCGCGATCTTCGAAAGAGTGTCACCTGCGACAACTGTATAAGTGCGAACGACTGGATCGTTGATACTCATCGCAGGGGAGAAGAAAAGTTTCGAGTTCAATTCGCGCAAAGATGTGATCGCAGCAAATTCATCTGCCGCAGTCAAATCGCGGCGATCGAGCAAGTGTGTCAACGCAAGTCGCGCGCCGACTGGATCTGTCTGAGTCATCGCAAGAGTTGTCGCAAGATTCGTTGTGCTTGGCGATGATGGTCTGACTGGTTGGATCGCTGCAGAAGCAGGCGCAGAAGCAGGCGCGGAAGCAGGCGCAGAAGCAGGCGCGGAAGCAGGCGCAGTCAGTGCCACAGGTTGAGAGCCAGAACTCGTAGCAATCGCAGGCATTTCAGGCGTATTTTGTGTAATGGTTGGTGCCTTCGATGGTGTCGCAGTTGTCGGCGGCACGGTATTCGTCGACATCCGATCTGCTGTGGGAGTTTGATCGCCTTGCGTGAAGAAAAAAGTTCCGCCCGCAACTCCAGCTGCTGCAACCACCGCAAGTGCGATGGGAATCAATTTGCGACGATTGACTGCGAAGAGAGCTACGGACGCGGATCGGGGTTGTTGGCTGTCGAGTGTCATGTTGAGATTCCTTTGATTGAGAGTTCTGAGTGTTGTCTAAATATCGTCCGAATTTTTTTCTTACTTGATGATTCGATCTTGGGCGGCGAGTAATGCAAGCGATGGGTCGTGTTGAACGGCGCGGCGATCGCTTACAACGGCATGAACTGCGATGTCTGTTGGTTCTGTTGGAATCTCTTCGACAAATTGAATGTCGAAGCAAACTCCAATGGTGGCGGTGCGGCGAGGAAATCGCGCGAGGTATCGATCGTAATATCCGCCACCGCGCCCCAAGCGAAATCCACGCATATCAAATGCGACACCAGGGACAATGACCAAGTCAATTTCTTCGTGTGGGATTTCCTGTCCGGCTTTGGGAGCACGAACCCCAAGCGCGTCAGAATCCATCGACTCGTCATCAAATGATGTTGTTTCGACAGCATTCATCGTCTTGCGTGACTCCTCTACGCGCGGCACGCAGACGGATTTTCCCAATCGAAATGCCTCGAGTGCAACCGAAATCACATCGACCTCACTTCGCATGGGCATATAAAGCATGAGACGGCTCGCGCGGGCAAATGCATCCGACCGAATCAATCTCGCGCATGCTGCAGTAGACCACTCAGCGCGTTGATCCGCCGTCAGCGTTGCAAGGCGCAGACGCATGTCGGATCGAATCGCATTTTTGCGATCGGTGATGTCGTGAGGAGTATGCGACGCATCCATGCGTCAAGACCTCGAAGAAGGCGTCCTGCCAATCGGCCGCACACGCGTGCTGCCTCTTGGATATATACGATACCTTATGGATCAGTTCACGGTGTGAACATTTATCAAAGGAGTTGACAATCATGTGTGGAATCGTCGCCTATATCGGTCGCAAGCAAGCAATGCCAATCCTCTTGGAGGGATTGAAGCGTTTGGAGTATCGAGGCTATGACTCCGCCGGTATTGGCTTGATGAATCACGGCGTACATATTTGCAAGGCCGTCGGTCGGGTGCGGGTGCTTGAAGAAAAGACGCAGGCGACCGAAGGCCTCAATGGCACAATCGGCATTGCTCACACGCGTTGGGCAACTCACGGAGGCGTGACTGAAGCAAACGCACATCCTCATAAAGATGATGCCAAGTTGGGGCACGGAATTGCGATCATCCATAATGGCATCATCGAGAATTACGCGACTTTAAAGAAGTATTTAGAGGAAAAGGGACATACTTTCATTAGCGAGACTGACACGGAAGTCCTTTCGCACCTTATTGGCGAGCTCTATCACGGCGATTTGGAGAAAGCTGTTCAGGCGGCGCTTCGGGAAGTCACCGGCGCATACGCCATCGCCGTGATGTGTGCCGAGGAACCTGACACGCTTGTTGTTGCTCGTAAGGGTTCTCCACTGATGGTGGGGGTTGGCAATGGTGAGTACATCGTGGCGAGTGATTCGAGCGCGATCGTTGCTCACACCACCCAGGCCTTCACCCTGCCAGATTTCACGGTCGCCAAGTTGACTCGAGACTCCTTCCGAACCGCGACGATTGACGATGTACCGATCACCACCGAAGTTCGCGAGTTGGAATTCGAATTAGCCGAAATCGACTTAGGTCCATACGAGCATTACATGCTCAAGGAAATTTTCGAGCAGCCTCGATCGCTTCGTATGACGATGCAAGGTCGAGTCGATTCGCGAACGGGATCGATTGTGCTTGGTGGTATCGCTGATCACGCGCGCACGCTCGCCAATGCCAAGCGCATTGTGATGGTCGGTCAAGGAACCGCCTTGCACGCAAGTATGGTTGGGAAATATCTGATGGAAGATCTCGCAAAAATCGCTTCGGAAAACGATTTTGCCAGCGAGTTTCGATATCGCAATCCCATCGTCGACTTTGGAACCTGTGTTATTGCCGTCAGCCAGTCTGGCGAAACGGCCGACACGCTTGCGGCGCTACAAGAAGCGAAGCAACGCGGCGCGTTGACCCTTGGCGTTGTGAATGTTGTCGGTTCCACCATCGCGCGCGAATCTGACGCTGGCGTGTATCTGCGAGTCGGTCCCGAAATTGGAGTCGCAAGCACAAAGGCGTTCACGGGACAGATTTTGGCGCTGGCGATGTTGTCTCTATATATAGGTCGTCGTCGATATCTCAGCCAGGATTATGTGAGCACTTTCTTGAAAGAGATGGTTGAGATTCCGCAAAAGATTCAACGTGTGTTGGAAACGACTGACGAAATTTGTAAAGCAACTGCGAAATATATTGAGCGTGAAAATTGGCTCTTCCTTGGTCGCGGAGTCAACTATCCCGTCGCACTCGAAGGTGCGTTGAAGTTGAAAGAAATTTCATACATCCACGCCGAAGGGATGCCTGCAGCAGAAATGAAGCATGGTCCGATCGCATTGATCGATAAGGGGATGCCAGTGGTTTTCGTCGCGACACGCAATTCGCAATATGAAAAAGTGCTGTCAAATATTTCCGAAGTCCGCAGTCGCGGTGGTCATGTGATCGCTGTTGCAACCGAGGGCGATGAACATATTCGCACCGTTGCGGAAGATGTTTTCTATGTTCCAGATGTCATAGAACAGTTACAGCCACTTGTTTCTGTGATTCCGCTGCAGTTGCTTGCCTATCATGCCGCAGTTCTTCGCGGGAAAGATGTGGATAAACCACGCAATCTTGCCAAGAGCGTGACCGTCGAGTGATGGTCGCGTCACCGCAATTCACAGAAAGAAAAAATGATCTCAGCCATCCGCCACACCGTTGTCTCCGCAATTCTGCTCGTCACAGGTATCGCATGCGCGCAAACTGCTCCGCAAACTCCAGCACTCACAGAGAAGTGGAAAGATAAATCGATGTACACAATCCCAATCAAAGATCTCGAAGGAAAATCGGTTGACCTTGCTCAGTTCAAAGGCAAAGTAGTCGTGATCGTGAATGTCGCCAGCAAGTGTGGATACACCCCGCAGTATGCAGGTATGCAAAAGTTGTATGACGATATGAAGAGCAAAGGTGTTGTTGTCATTGGAATTCCAAGCAACGACTTCGGTGGGCAGGAACCTGGATCGCCACAAGAGATTCAGTCTTTCTGTAGTAAAAATTATGGCGTGACATTTCCGATGATGGAAAAGTCGCAGACAAAAGCTGGCGCAGGTCAATCCCAAATGTATGAATTTCTTGGAACGACTACTGGCAAGTTGCCAGGATGGAACTTTTCAAAGTATGTGATTGGCAAAGATGGAAAGCCAATCGAATTTTTCGGAAGTTCAACGAAGCTCGACAGCGCAGAGTTGAAGAAGTGCATTGACACTGCGCTGGCGGCAACAACGCCCGCGGCTGATTTACAGCCTGCCAACCCATGATTTACCAGCTGCTTTCCAGCCATTTTCGCTCGTCTCGCCCATCCTTCACAGCGTGCGGTGTCGCACTTGCTTTGATTGCATGCGCTTCGTCACGTGGCGACGCGCTCGATGATGTTCTTGCGTTCGTCCCCAAAGATGCTGCAAGCTTGATCGTCATTCCAAGTCTTGCGAAAATTTCTGGGGACATTGATGCGTGCGTTGCCGGAATGGATCGCAAGGAGACTGTGATCGCAGGTCGGCCCGTTGATCAGTTGCGCGGCATGCTTGGCATTCGCGAAGCATTCGACGAACGAGGATCAATGGCAGTGTGGACAACGGCTCTTCCAAGCATCGAGGAGAAGCCTGGTGAAGTTCGTGCTCGACCTTTTGTGTTGCTTCTTCCCAGTGAAGATCCTGCGGCATTTGTTCAAGTCAATCTTGCCCCAGGCGATGACGGAGTCGGCACTTTCCGAAGCGAGAAGGTCTATTCGCGCACTTTGGCAAAGCATGTCATCGTGTCCATATCAAAGGCTGCGATCGATGGATATGACGCGGCTGGAGGAATCGGCGAGGAATTAGCAAAGAAAATCGGTGAGCGTGGAATGACTCTTGCCCGTGGCGGCGATCTTGTGGCGTGGGCAAGTGCGATCGCGTTGGCAGAATCACAAGCTGCAGCAACCAATCGAGCCCAACAGAGCGGTCAGATGCCCGGCGGAATTGCAGATGGCTTGGCTGGACGTACGGAAAAGATTCGCGCATTATTTGCGGGAGTTTCTGATGGTTTGCTGGTGCTCGATGCAGATGCACTGGGACTTTCTATTCGCGCATACTCGGTCTATTCCCCAGAGAGCGAACTGACGAAGATCGCTTCGGGTGCGAAACCTGTTGAAGGCGGTGGCGCAGCGACGCTGTCAGGATTGCCCAAGTCTCCCTTCTATATCGCTGCTGCAATCGACGCGCAGGCACTTGGTGGCGCAAACAAACTCGACGTGTTGACCACCGCGCTTGGCGTTTCTGATCTTGTGCCTGAATGGTTGTCGCAAGCAAAGGAAGGCGTGCGATCTATTCGATTCGCGGCGTATCCATCGAAGCTTGGAATTCTTGCTGGTGGCGCTTTGAATGATTGCGCATTTCTGATCGAGACCGATCAGCCAGAAGTGATTCGCGATCTCTTTAAGTCTTCTTTGATGGAACAGGCTGGAAAATCTGAGGGAGTTCGAAAAGAACCGACATGGGAAGATGGCCGCACTCTGAAAAATGGAACGGTCGCGGATGCATTTGAATTGAAAGAGACACCACTTGGTGCAAGTGAAGCGGAAGGGGCAGATCTCAGCGGAGTTGCGATGCGCCAACTCACTCGTCAAGCGATCTTCGGTTCGCGTGGCATGCATGGATTCGTCAAGGTGATGCCAAAGTCAGTGCTTATCACTTTCAGCCAGCGTCCCGATGTTCTCGATCGAGCGATGGCTGCTGCAAATGGCGGCGATTCACTCAAAGATGAAAGTGTGCTGGTCGCAATGCGCCCATGGCTTGTTCTTGGCGCACAAATCGAGGCGTTCATTTCTGTCGGACAGATTCTCAAAGTCGTCAAGCAAATCGCGGATTCCTTCGGCGGTGGCGGTATGGCACTGCCTTCGATCCCTTCGCGCAGTCCTCCAATCGCGATCGCACTTCGATCTGATCCGCAATCATTCGAAGC